>NZ_JACJPZ010000004.1:0-123423 GCF_014696335.1 Dolichospermum sp. FACHB-1250 | reverse complement strand
TGTCAACTGTCAACTGTCAACTGTCAACTGTCAACTGTCAACTGTCAACTGTCAACTGTCAACTGTCAACTGTCAACTGTCAACTGTCAACTGTCAACTGTCAACTGTCAACTATGCTCAGTACATTGATTTTACTGCCGTTAATTGCTGCGGCTTTCATTGGTTTTTATCCTTCTACCATCTCTGGTAAACTAGCCCGAATTATAGCTTTAGTTTTTAGCGTTGTTATTTTTCTATGGAGTATTTTCATAGCCATTCAGTTTAACCCCAGAGACATTACTCAACAATTTGCAGAATCCCTACCTTGGGTAGATGCCATTGGCTTAAATTACAATCTGGGTATAGATGGTTTATCCCTGCCGTTATTACTTCTGAATGGACTATTAACTTGTATTGCTATTTATAGTAGTGATGAATCTCAACAACGTCCTAGATTTTACTATTCCTTAATTTTTCTCTTAACCACTGGGGTAATTGGAGCATTTTTAGCACAGGATTTATTATTATTTTTCCTGTTCTATGAGTTGGAATTAATACCCCTGTATTTGCTAATTGCCATTTGGGGAGGTGCAAGACGAGGTTATGCAGCCACAAAATTTCTCATTTATACCGCTTTTTCGGGAATCGTCATTTTAGCTAGTTTCCTGGGTATAGTTTGGTTAAGTGGTTCTTCCAGTTTTGCACTCTTGACCTTAAATACTCAAAATCTGCCCTTAGCTACTCAAATTTTACTCCTTGTAGGCATTTTGGTCGGTTTTGGCATTAAAATCCCCCTCTTTCCCTTCCATACTTGGCTACCAGATGCCCACGTTGAAGCTTCTACACCCATATCTGTTCTCTTGGCTGGAATACTACTGAAGTTAGGGACCTATGGCCTACTGCGATTTGGCATGAATTTGTTACCAGATGCTTGGGCTTATTTAGCCCCTTGGTTAGCTACATGGGCAGTAATTAGTGTTTTATTTGGAGCTTCTTGTGCTATAGCGCAAACAGATATGAAAAAAATGGTGGCTTATAGTTCTATCGGACACATGGGCTATGTCTTGTTAGCCGCCGCCGCATCTACTCCTCTAAGCGTATTAGGGGCAGTTATGCAAATGATTAGTCACGGATTAATATCCGCTATGTTATTCCTGTTAGTAGGAGTTGTCTATAAAAAAACTGGTAGCCGAGATTTAAACGTGGTTCGGGGACTACTCAATCCAGAACGCGGTTTACCCCTGATTGGTAGTTTAATGATTATGGGAGTCATGGCTAGTGCAGGTATACCCGGAATGGTGGGATTTATTGCCGAATTTATCGTTTTTCGCAGCAGTTTTGCAGTTTTCCCGGTCCAAACATTGTTGGGAATGTTAGGAAATGGTTTAACTGCCGTTTATTTCTTAAATCTTGTCAATCGTGCCTTTTTTGGACGGTTATCAGAGGAACTTTACAACCTACCTCGTGTTTACTGGAGCGATCGCCTTCCTGCTATTATTTTAGCTGTATTTATCCTCATTTTCGGCATTCAACCCACCTGGCTGGCACATTACACCGAAACCACAATTACCACCATGGTAAACACCAGTAATCTAGTACACAACAGTGAGCATAAAATAGCTATTCAAAATAGTTAAAAGTCGTATTATTCAGCCTTTTAACTTTTGAGTTCTAATTCAATTACAGGAGAAATAGTATGGTAAAAACTGAAAAAAAGCCCGCTTACAACCCCCTATCTGAGTATCTTGAACGCTTACAAAATGGTGGTGCATTACTCAAAGATAGCCCCGAAAACGTTTTAGAAGTTGTTGGCATTCTCAAAAGTTATGGTATAGTTTTAGATGCCTATTCTAAAAACCTCATTTACATCGCTGAACATCAATTTTTAGTGTTTTTTCCCTTCTTTAAATATTTTGATGGTGATGTTTCTTTTGCTAAATTAATCCGTCATTTATGGCATGATCGGATTAATTTTGAATATGCTGAATATTGCATGAAAACCATGATGTGGCATGGTGGTGGCGGTTTAGACAAATACTTAGATACTCAGGAGTTTCAAGATAGAGCAAAAACCGTTATTGCTGCTAAATTTAAATATAATCCCCTGCTGTTGGGATTAAATCAACTATTTCCTGAATTTTTAACAGAACAGTTACGAGTTTCAGCTTATTACACTGGTTTAGGTCAATTTTGGCGAGTTATGGCTGATATGTTTCTGAATTTATCAGACCGCTATGACAACGGCGAAATTAAATCTATTCCCCAAGTTGTAGAACATATTAAACTGGCTTTAGTTGCAGATGCAATTAAACCAATTACATACAGCGTCAAAATTGGTGGTAAAGTCTATGATATTATTCCTAAATCAGTTGGTTTAACCTTCCTTGCAGATACCGCAATTCCCTATGTAGAAGCAGTATTTTTTAGAGGAACACCATTTTTAGGAACAGTTTCTTTAAACGCCCAAGCATATCAAGTTCCTCCAGATCAATCTCGATTCCAATATGGTGCATTATACGCCGATCCTTTACCTATTGGTGGTGCGGGGATTCCCCCAACTTTATTAATGCAGGATATGCGTCATTATTTGCCAGAATATTTACATAGTATTTATCGTCGCAGTCTCAGGAGTGAAGATGATTTACGAGTACAAATTTGTATGAGTTTCCAAAAATCCATGTTTTGCGTCACCACGGCCGCAATTTTAGGACTTTTACCTTATCCATTAGATACTCAAGATCCATCTGAGAAAAAAGCCATTCAAGTTTATTTAGAAAAGTGGCTGTCAAGATTAGAAAACTCCCGGTTATTAGAAGTCAATAAATAGGCTAATATAACTACCCTATCATATTGCCAAAAAATAATTTTTGCGGATTTAAAAGAAAGAAATCTCTTGACACGAAGCTAGGACTGTGTTATCATAGTACCGACGAGGAAGAACTATCTTCACTGCATAAGCAATTTTAAATACCATTAAATAAAACAAGACTAATTGGGAGTTAGTTATAGATGACTCTTCTGGTTGTTGTCTGTGTCTGGAGTGGTTAGTTAAAAACCCCTTCAAGACTCAAATTGCTATAACATCAGCAGTTGCCACAAATACGTAGTATGAGTTATCATACTAATATTGTCTTTAGAAGTATTATTACCAGCTTGGATTCTTACAGCAGTTATCCGTTTATGAAGTACAGATATTAATAATAAAACTCTTGTGGTGCGGGCAAGATGCCCGCACAAGGTAAGGTGTACCTCACTCAAACTGAACTCGCTGTAAATTCCAGATTGGATCTGAATAACAGTCACTTATTGATAAGACTGGTTTTTGCGTCATGAGCTATTGTATCAACCCGCACTGTCCCAAACCCATTGACCTAGCAAATGCAAATAATCCTATTTGTCGTAACTGTGGGTCACAATTACTGCTGCAAAATCGTTATCGGGTACTCAAACAACTAGGACAAGGTGGTTTTGGGAACACCTTTGAAATTGACGACGGTGGAGAAACCAAAGTTTTAAAAGTGCTGACTGAAAATAACTCAAAAGCGGTGGAATTGTTTCAACAAGAAGCCAAGGTTTTGAGTCAGTTAAACAGTGTGGGTATTCCCAAAGTCGAAGCAGATGGTTATTTTACGGTTTTACCTAAAAATAGCTCTGTACCATTGCATTGTTTAGTAATGGAGAAAATTGCAGGAGTAAATTTAGAGCAATGGATGGAATTTCGTAAATATCAACCTATTGCTGAAAAAGAAGCTCTCAATTGGCTCAAACAAATAGTAGAAATTCTGGCTTTAGTCCACGCTCAAAAATATTTTCATCGTGATATTAAACCTCAAAATATCATGCTGCGACCAAGTGGGCAACTTGTCTTAATTGATTTTGGTGCAGTGCGACAAATCACCACCACAATTTTAGCGAGAAATTCCCATACGAGAATTATTTCTCAAGGTTATTCACCACCAGAACAACAAAACGGTTATTCTGTACAACAGTCAGATTTTTTTGCTTTAGGACGGACTTTTATATTTTTGCTGACAGGTAAAGAACCCCAGGATAAAGCTATTTATCATCCTCTGACTAATGAGTTACATTGGCGAAAATATGCAGTTAATATTTCTCCGCTTTTAGCAGATTTAATTGATAATTTAATTGCTCCTACAGCAAATCAGCGTCCTGAAAATACGAGAGTTATTTTCCAGAGATTGCAGAAAATTGAAAAGGCATTAAATCAACCTTATATTTTCGGAAATACCACCAATATTCAATCAAAAAGTAGTTTTTTACCGACGGTTTCTGTTAGTCCAGGTAAATCAGTGCAACCTGCGGCTAAACCAAGTCAGAAAAATCGCCAAATGTGGAAATGGTTGATTGGTTTAAGTGTGGGATATTTTGCTATTGCTGCATTTAATCGACCTAATAATAACAACAAAATACCCGTTCTCAATCCTAGTATTTCTGCTGCTTTAAAAGCTGAACAAAAGAGAAAAGCGACTATTTTAAAAGAAAAAGCAGCTAGAGAATTACAGGAAAAACAAGAAAGTGAGAGACGGGAAAAAGAAATTAGGGCAGCTATATGGGCGCAACAGAGAAAACAAGCTATATTGCTAGAAAAACAAAGACAACAGGTGGTAATGCAAACTGAAAAAGCTAAACAGGCTTTGCAAACAAAACAACTAACAATAAATGAGGCAATTTCAAAGCAGCAACAACTACCAGAAGTAGGGTGGAAAAAACTAGAAAATGTACCATCTTCAAATAATTATGTAATTGATGTTACTAAACCTTGGGAAGTTACACCTCCCATTGTGGGAAATGTTCAAAATAGCTCGGATTTGTTATTAACGCCAAAGAGAAGCAATTTACAGATTAATATTAATATGAATATACTGGTCTATGTGGCGAATAGTTGTCAAAATCATAAGAATGATAGTTCTTCAATAGCATCATGTATTAAAAGTAGATATCATTACTCTTTAGTTTTGGCTCAATTTTCCTGGCTTAGTTCAACAGGAGAAATAATGCCAAGATATCCTGCTGCCGTAGTTGTTAGCAAGCTAGCATACAATAGTGCTGATGAAGATATGTTATTATTAGAGTGTCTTGTTAGTCAGGATGCCTCTGGTAAAGAATGTAGTAGAGTATCACGATACCTTGTTCCAACAGAGTATGTAGTAGATGTTTGCTTTCTTTGTCAGAAATCAGGTTCACCAACAGAGATTTTAAAAGCTTTCATACAATGGTTTCTTAGGCTTAACGAACCACAAAAAAGAGAACTGATTTCACTTTTAGGAGACGAGGATAAAGCTCGCCAATTGAGGATAGCAATAAGAGGTGAATCTCTAGCAGCAGTAAATGAATATGTCGATATGCAGTAATTTAGTAGGTTGGGTTGACGCAAGGAAACCCAACAATAATCAATAATAGCGTAACGTAGAATTAATGATAATAAATAATTCAGGGAAAATGGAAATGCTTATAATATAGAAATAGTGGATTACCATTAGGATAAAAAGTCATGGAAAACAACTTACTACATAATCCCCATGCTGGTGAAATTTTAAAATATGAATTTTTAGAAGAATTAGACATCAGCGAAAATACTTTAGCTGTTAATTTAGGTTTAACTTATTCTACTATTCAAGGAATTATTGCAGGTAAACTTAAAATGACGGCAGATATAGATTTACGTCTTTGTCGCTATTTTAGACTTTCAGATGGTTATTTTTTAAGATTGCAAAATGCTTATGAAATAATGGCAGCAAAAAGAAATTTAGGAGAAATTTTAAATCAAATTATTCCTTATTAAAACAGAGGTTCTATCATGACTTTATCTTATATAGTATTAGAAGGTAATAAAAACCAAGAAATCATAGAAAAATTACTGCCTAAAAATTTAATTCAAGATGTGAAAATAGTAGTAGGTGACAGTCAGTATGAAGTAAGATCATTAGCAAGTTCTCTAATTGCTACTAGACATATTCCTGTAATCTTAATTTTAGATGCTAATACAGATAACGAATCTCAAATATTTGAAAAAAGGGATTTAATTAATTATTTATTACGTCGTGCTGCGGCTAAAACCCCTTTTCAAGTATCTTTAGCTATTCCTGAAATAGAAATTATATTTCTCCAAAATAAACCATTAATTGAAAAAATCACCCAACGTCAATTTAATGATTTAGAATGGAAATTTGCTCAAAGCAAACCTAAAGAATTTTTAGAGACAGTATTAGGAAAAGAACAATCAATGAATGAGAAAATATTTAGTAATATCAATGATGAAGAAATTAAGATATTACAACAACATTCATTAATACAAGAAATAATGATTTTCCTATCATCCCTTACTCTATCTTCTGTTGCAATTAACTAACTATATATTTGTAGGTTGGGTTGACGCAAGGAAACCCAACAACACCAACTATGATCAATCGTTTTTTCTAGTAATGGCAGAAAATGACAAAACCTGCCATAATATAGAAAATAACATTCACGGAAATCACCTCATGAAAAGTATGAATATTTCCTTACCTGACACCATGCGAGCTTACGTAGAACAACTGGTAGCACAAGGTGGTTACAGCAGTGTTAGCGAATACTTTCGGGAATTAGTACGACAAGACCAAAAACAAAGAGCAAAGGAACAACTACAGACCATGCTTTTAGAAGGATTAAATTCTGGAGAAGCTACAGAAATGACAGCACAAGAATGGGAAGATATTCGTCAAGCAGTCAGAGACAAAATTAACAACCGTCAAGGTGCAATTTAGCTTGTGATGTTTGAAATTAAAAAAAGACCTCAAGTTATCCGTGACTTGATAGATTTAGCAACCTACATAGCAGAAGATAATTCAGATGTTTCTGACCGCTTTTTAATAGCAGCAGAAACAACATTTAAACAATTAGCTAAAACTCCAGCTATGGGAAAAATCTGTCAATTTTCTCATCCTAATTTAACAGATCTTCGACAACAATCAATTAAAGGATTTAGAAAATATCTGATTTTCTATCGCATTTTTGAATCAGAAATTGATATTTTGCGAGTTATTCATAGTGCAAGAGATATCGGAACAATATTAGATGAGGATTTACAATTATGAACGTAGGTTGGGTTGACACAAGGAAACCCAACAATAACCAATAACAGGGTAACGTAGAATTAATGATAATAAATAATTAAAAGTAATGATTGTTTCTTTAATCAAGTTTAGGGTGCGTTACGCTGTCGCTAACACACCCTACGGATCTAAACTTCAACAAAAGTGGGAATATTTACCATTAAATCCTCCCTTTTCTCCCGAATTTCCCCAGAAAAATGCTTATCTATTAAATCTGCAACCTGTTCGGCTTTAACTTTACTATAACGAGTTTTATCAGGCATAACTAAATTAGGACCAGCTTTACAGTTTTTCATACAGCCAGTACCTTTAATAGCGACTGAATTTTCTAAACCATGATTTGTTAATTCTGACTCCAAAGCTTGACACAAAGCTTTACCTCCGCGCTTCATACAATCAGATTTTTGACAAACTAGAATTGTTTGCACTTTGTCCGGTTTCGTCTTAGCTAGATTTTGCTCTACAACCGTTCCCATATCAGCACTCGCAGCCATAACTCGTTCCGCTACCAATGTTACCTGATCTTTTTTGGCGTTGTATTGTTTTGTTCCTACAACTTGTAACCAAGTCCCTTGAGGTAAACGCAAATCAAAAGCACTCCGTAAATGTTTGGCTAATTTTATATAACATTCACCTTCGGAAGTCCATAATAACAAGCCTTTTAGCTTATATCCATCCTTGATGACAAAATCCAAAAATCTGCCCTCAAAACAAAATTCTGTTACTTGTGAATTAGTATATATACTCATTTTTCCCCTATCTAACTAAAATTTTTGGTAACGAATACACCAACAATTTTCAAGATTCCCAATCAAGTCTTGACGAGAAGCAGTAAATTGTTTAATTACACTCCAGAGTTGAATAGCTGCGGTGAGGTTATTTACTTCTACCATTAAAGGCTGGTTAGTATCACAAATACAAATTATATCTAATTCTTGTAAGCGTTGATAAACCTGCCAACGGTCTGCCCAATCTATATCAATAACGTGCTTTTTGTCTGTTTCTGAGCTAGAAGATTTCAAGTGGATAGCCCCCAAAATGCCATAAAATTGCAGTAAAACTAGAAACTCACAGCCTAAATTTACAACTTAGTGGGAGTTTAGCCTCTTTCTCTAGAATACACTAAGTGCAAAATATTGTCATTAATTTTGAGAAAAAATCTCATCTTTTTTAAATTGGTGGATATGCACATTTTGTGATTTAAGTCAATATATATAGCTACAAAGGTAGATATATTACAAAAATTGATGATTGCAATTACTAGTAATGTCAAAGTTTTTAATATTTAGTAGCCTTGTTTTTATTTTAAAAATGCTAAGATGTTAAAGGTAAGCAGTTAAAAACTATAACTCTTAAAAAGAGAGGAAAACCATGTCTGATACGCAAACTATATTACACAATTTTGGTCAGGTTTATGACAATCCTGTATTATTAGATCACAGTGTAACCGCACCAGTTGTTGAAGGATTCAATGTCGTATTAGCTAGTTTTCAGGCATTGTATCTACAATATCAAAAACATCATTTTGTAGTTGAAGGTGCGGAATTTAATTCCCTGCATGAATTTTTCAATTCCAGCTACAAAGAAGTACAAGATCACATTCATGAAATCGGTGAACGTTTAAATGGTTTGGGTGGAATACCAGCAGCAAGTTTTAGTAAATTAGCTGAATTATGCTGTTTTGAAACAGAAGCAGATGGTGTATTTTCGGCGCGAAAGATGGTAGAAAATGATCTAGTAGCCGAACAAGCATTAATTGGTGTAATTCGCCGTCAAGCTTCACAGGCTGAGAGTTTGGGTGATAGAGGTACAAGGTATTTGTACGAAAAAATCCTCTTAAAAACTGAAGAAAGAGCTTATCATTTAGCTCACTTCTTAGCCAAAGATAGTTTAACCTTGGGTTTTGTCCAACGGGCTGAAAACTAAACTTTTCGTAATCTCGATTCAACTAAACTTAAATGGTAAAAATTTTTAGTAATTGAGAATTTTACAAAATTAATCCTTTTGGCAGAAAAGTATAAATTATGCTTTCTGCCATTTTTTATAATGGCATATTTTTTATATTTAGCTAATTAAAGCTAATTAAAAATATTGTCATTTATCCATTTAAATATAAATGCAATTTCTTAAATATTTCACATATATCTAAAAATAAATTATTGATAATCTATGTCAAAAAGAATAATTAAGCAAATAAAAATATTTGGCAACAACTTGATTATTATAACTTATAACCAATAAATAAACACTTAACCTCTCTGCGTCTTTGCGCCCCTGCGTGAACAAAAAATATGAAAACTAGTCAGAAAAATCCTCCATATCCATAATTCTTTCCTCTGTTAGTGATAGCGAAGCACTGCTGCAAGCAGTTCGCTACCCGGAAAAGTTGATAATGAATGGCATGATAGGGGGTAAAGACCTTTAAAATAGTCCAAGATTTGTATTTTTGTCATCTAAGGTAAAAACTATGCCCCGTCGTCAAGACCTCAAAAAAATTCTCCTGTTAGGTTCAGGACCCATTGTCATTGGCCAAGCCTGTGAATTTGATTATTCTGGAACTCAAGCCTGTAAAGCTTTGCGAGAAGAAGGCTATGAAGTAGTGCTGGTCAATTCCAACCCAGCGACAATTATGACTGACCCCGAAACAGCAGACCGCACTTATATTGAACCGCTGACACCGGAAATAGTGGAAAAAGTTATCGCCAAAGAAAGACCAGATGCTTTGTTACCAACTATGGGTGGACAAACTGCGTTGAATTTAGCTGTGGCTTTGGCAAAAAATGGCGTTTTGGAAAAGTACAATGTCGAGTTAATTGGTGCGAAATTACCAGCCATTGAAAAAGCCGAAGATAGGAAACTGTTTAACGAGGCTATGGCGAAAATTGGCGTAGCAGTGTGTCCCAGCGGTACAGCTTCTACTTTAGAAGAATCAAAAGCGATCGCTTTAGAAATCGGTACATATCCCCTAATTATCCGTCCAGCCTTTACAATGGGGGGGACGGGGGGCGGTATCGCCTATAATCAAGAAGAATTTGAAGAAATGGCCCAGGTGGGTATTGACGCTAGTCCGGTTTCCCAAATTCTCATTGACCAGTCTTTATTGGGCTGGAAGGAGTATGAATTAGAGGTAATGCGAGATCTAGCCGATAATGTTGTTATTATCTGTTCTATTGAAAATCTCGACCCCATGGGGATTCATACAGGAGATTCTATCACGGTTGCCCCTGCTCAAACTCTCACCGATAAGGAATATCAACGGCTGCGGGACATGGCCATTAAAATTATCCGGGAAATTGGTGTAGAAACCGGTGGTTCTAATATCCAGTTTGCAATAAATCCCGAAAATGGTGATGTAGTCGTAATTGAAATGAATCCCCGTGTATCTAGAAGTTCGGCCTTATCTTCCAAAGCTACGGGTTTTCCTATCGCCAAAATTGCGGCTAAGTTAGCGGTGGGTTATACGTTGAATGAACTACAAAACGATATTACCAAGAAAACCCCCGCTTGTTTTGAACCAACCATTGACTATGTTGTCACAAAAATTCCCCGGTTTGCATTTGAAAAATTCCCTGGTTCTGAATCGGTACTCACGACACAAATGAAGTCAGTGGGTGAAGCCATGGCCATTGGCCGCACATTTAATGAATCTTTTCAAAAGGCTTTGCGGTCTCTGGAAACAGGCCGCGCTGGTTGGGGTGCTGATAAGTCCGAAAAATTGCCCAGCGGTGAACAAATTCGCGCCCAGTTGCGGACACCAAACCCAGAAAGAATCTTTTCTGTACGTCATGCTATGCAATTGGGAATTAGTAATGAGGAAATTTACGAATTAACAGCCATTGACCCTTGGTTTTTAGATAAGTTACAAGAACTGCTAGAAATAGAAAAGTTTCTCAAACGCACTCCCTTAAAGCAGTTGACAAAAGAACAGATGTATGCTGTCAAAAGAAATGGCTTTAGCGATCGCCAAATAGCATATTGTACTAAAACTAAGGAAGACGAAGTTCGCACCTATCGCAAATACTTAGAAGTTATCCCTGTTTACAAAACCGTTGATACCTGCGCGGCGGAATTTGAAGCCCTGACTCCATACTATTATTCTACTTACGAAGAAGAAACGGAAGTATTACCTAGCGATAAACCCAAGGTGATGATTTTGGGAGGTGGTCCCAACCGTATTGGACAAGGGATTGAGTTTGATTATTGTTGTTGTCATGCTGCGTATTCTTTACATGATGCCGGGTATGAAACTATTATGGTCAATTCTAACCCAGAAACGGTTTCTACAGACTATGATACCAGCGATCGCCTCTATTTTGAACCGTTAACAAAAGAAGACGTTCTCAATATCATTGAAGCCGAAAATCCCCTGGGGATAATAGTCCAATTTGGTGGCCAAACACCATTAAAATTAGCTGTACCATTGCAAGAGTATCTTCAACAACAAGCAGCCATTTTTAATGTTTCACAAAATGGGGAAATCCAAAATCCAAAATCCAAAATCCAAAATCCCCAGATTTGGGGAACATCACCTGATTCTATAGACATGGCGGAAAACCGAGAACGGTTTGAAAAGATTCTTCAAGAATTAAATATCGCTCAACCGCCTAATGGTATGGCTAGAAGTTATGAAGATGCTTTAATTGTTGCCAAGCGTATTGGCTATCCAGTGGTGGTGCGTCCTAGTTATGTACTGGGAGGACGAGCAATGGAAATAGTTTATTCTGATACTGAGTTAGAAAGGTATATGACCTTTGCAGTTCAAGTAGAACCAGAACACCCCATTTTAATTGATAAATTCCTAGAAAATGCCATTGAAGTGGATGTAGATGCGATCGCCGATCACACTGGTAACGTTGTTATTGGTGGCATCATGGAACATATCGAACAAGCGGGTATTCACTCAGGTGATTCCGCTTGTACCTTACCTTCTATATCCCTATCTCCAGCAGTGCTAAACCAAATCCGTTTATGGACAGTACAACTAGCACAAGCTCTATCCGTAGTGGGATTAATGAATATTCAGTTCGCCATAGTTGGTAATAATAGTTATTCTCCCCAGGTGTATATTCTGGAGGCTAACCCCAGAGCATCACGGACAGTTCCCTTTGTATCTAAAGCAACAGGCGTACAATTAGCCAAACTCGCATCCTTGGTTATGTCGGGTAAAACCTTAGAGGAATTGAAATTCACTAAAGAAGTTATTCCCTCACATATAGCCGTTAAAGAAGCCGTTTTACCATTTAGTAAATTTCCGGGTACAGATACCATATTAGGTCCAGAAATGCGCTCAACAGGGGAAGTAATGGGCATTGATAGCGATTTCGGCCGCGCTTTTGCTAAAGCCGAATTAGGTGCGGGGGAAAAACTACCACTTCAGGGAACTGTATTTGTGTCTATGAGTGATAGAGATAAACCTTTAGCCGCAGATGTGATTAAAGAGTTTATTAAATTAGGCTTTACAATTATGGCCACCCAAGGTACACGCCAAATTCTGCAAAAAGCCGAGTTAGAGGTGACATCAATTCTTAAACTCCATGAAGGTCGTCCCCATGTTCTTGATGCTATCAAAAATGGCAACATTCAACTCATTATCAATACACCCTCTGGAGAAGAAGCTCATGCAGATTCTAAGTTAATTCGTCGCACAGCTTTAGGTTACAAAATCCCCATTATTACCACCATTGCTGGCGCTAGGGCTACAGTCGCTGCTATCCGTTCTCTGCAAAATACCACCTTAGATGTCAAAGTTATCCAGGAATACTGTCCTAAGAGTTAATTGTCAATTGTCAGTTATTTTTTTAAGACCTAAGCCCCAGTGACGAGAGAATGAACCACATTCTAGAAATAGAAGCGTTCAGCGCAGGTGTTGTCGAAGGATAGGACAGGAAGGAAAAAAGTAGGTTTCAACCGGATTTTACCTTTACCTCAGTCCTATTTTCTTAACCATGGACCATTAACACAAACATTAAGCAATTGTTACAAGAGAATAATTATGGTTATTATTGAGATATTTTAACAAATATGAGGAAGGAATTTTTTCGTGGAGAATTTGGCTCAAACCCTTTAAATCTACGATGTTCAGGAACTTGAGATTTTGAGGTGATGTCAGTTTGCTGGGAAAGTGCGGATTTTGCGGTAGTCAAATTATTCTCATAAATGTTACAATTCTTAATATCGCTAAAGACGCAAAAAATATCTGACTTGCTACCCTGTATCTAAGCTATAGATACTTGTAAAAACCAGGATATAACTGTAGTATTTAGCAGTAAAATACCTAATTTCCCAAAAGATGAGCAACAGTCTTTGACTAGGCGCTTTTGTTGTCAACCATCATCAGGGTTTCCTGTCCAATTAGGTAGCAACCTCCCAATACGATGATTCGGTTCACGAATCTATCAACACACAGCACACAATAGTGTAACCCACCATTACCAAAGAGTAGCGCCATGAAGACCGCTAAAACAGCCACCGACCTCGTGCGGACTTACCTGCGTGAGATTGGCCGTGTGCCACTCCTCACCCACGAAGAAGAGATTTTTTATGGTAAACAGGTGCAACGATCTACTGCCTTGCATGAGATCCGGGAAGGTCTTGCTACCCGGTTGGGTCATCCACCAAGTTTAGAAGCATGGGCCGCAGCGTCTGATTTAGAAGTATCAGAATTAAATCAGGCCATTTCCCAAGGTGAAATAGCCAAACGGAAAATGGTAGAGGCCAATCTCCGATTAGTTGTGTCTATTGCCAAAAAGTACATTAAGCGCAATGTTGATTTACTTGACCTCATTCAAGAGGGCAGTATTGGTATGCAAAGAGGTGTAGAAAAGTTTGACCCCACTAAAGGCTATAGATTCTCTACTTATGCTTATTGGTGGATTCGTCAAGCTATTACCCGTGCTATTGCCGAAAAAGCCCGGACTATTCGCCTACCTATTCATATTACCGAAAAACTCAATAAAATTAAAAAAGCCCAGCGTCAACTATCCCAAGGTCTGGGACGTGCGCCTACGATAGCTGAGTTATCCCAAGAATTAGACCTCACACCTAAACAGGTGCGAGAATATCTAGAAAAGGCTCGTCTGCCATTATCTCTAGATTTGCGTTTAGGAGATAATTATGATACTGAACTTGGGGAAATGTTAGAAGATACAGGTGCAACACCGGAAGATTTTGTCATGCAAACTTCCCTATCTTATGACTTAGAGCGGATGATGTCAGAACTCACCCCCCAACAACAGGATGTAATTAGTCTACGCTTTGGACTAAAAGATGGACAATCCTTAACTTTGGCTAAAATTGGTGAAGTCCTGAATATTAGCCGGGAACGGGTTCGTCAAATTGAACGCGAAGCTTTAAGTAAACTTCGCAAATCTAAAGCCACTATGAATGAATATCTTGCAAGTTAGTCGCTTGTTTTCTGCTTTCTTTATGGGTGGAGTTTCCCCACCCATACTAACCATACTAGTAGGTGAAAAAACCCCCATTTCTAGTACGGTTAAACCGACTCCCTCAAAGGGAATAATCTGCTATTATGATTAATATCATCTGTATAATAGTCAACTAAATCGAAGCAACGATACTATCAATTATTTCAGTCACAAACCCCATTGTTAGCAGTGACACTATAGGAGGTCAAGCATGAGTAACCAATCTAACCGAGTATCAGAATTTTTTAATAGTGAGTCGGAAGCAGGTAATTTATTATGGCAATACGTTAAATCATTAAGTCCAGATACAATTACTCAATTATCCAAACCCAGTTCCCACGAAGTTTTACAGGTCATGGAACGTAATATTATCGGACTTTTAGGAAATCTACCTTCTGAACAGTTCGGTATTACTATTTCTACCAGTCGAGAAAGCTTAGGTCGCTTATTAGCATCCGCGATGATTAGTGGTTACTTTCTGCGGAATGCAGAGCAAAGGATGGGTTTTGATATGGTTGTACAAGCAACAGAAGCGAATAATAGCGCTGAATAATATTATTGTAGCTTAGGAAAATTATCAAAACAAAGATCAACTCGGTAGAGATATAATTAATCTGCCGAGTTTTTTGATTATTTATTGGTAGTTGGTAGGTAATATTATATGAATGAAACCAATTTTTCTATTCCTCATAAAATTATTGGTGTTGCTGTTATTTGGAATGACCAAAAACAAATTTTAATTGACCGTCGGCTTCCCCAAGGTACAATGGGTGGTTTATGGGAATTTCCAGGAGGAAAAATCGAAATTGGTGAAACTATTCAAGAGTGTATTAAACGGGAAATCTCGGAAGAGTTGGGAATAGAAATTGCAGTTGGAGAACATTTAATTACTATTGATCATACTTATGCTCATTTACGGGTGACTTTAACGGTACATCATTCTCAACATTTAACAGGTATTCCCCAAACTATAGAATGTGATGAAGTTCGCTGGGTAAGTTTGGACGAATTAGATAATTTTAATTTCCCAGAAGCGAATGGGGAAATTATCACAGCTTTAAGGAAATATGATCAGGAAAATTGATAAATTAGACATTTATTCCCAATATTTACACATCTTTAAACCTGCATTTAGATCCCCTACTTTTAAGTTAATCTTTGGTAAATAATAATTTATCAAAGAAGTCGGGGATCTTTTGTTTGTGTTATGATAAAAATCAAATATTGTTAACCCTTTTTTCAACAATCAAAGGTAACAATCTATTAACACTATTTATTTGTTACTAATAATTTTCTACAATAGTTAAAAGGACTTTTATTAAAGGTGTAGGTAAAAAATGTCTAAAACCGTTGCTGACGTGATGAGTCGTGATCCTATACTCGTCCGTCCTCAAACTCCCTTAAAAGAAGCTATCCAGATTTTAGCAGAAAAACGAATTAGCGGTTTACCTGTAATTGATGACGCAGGTAAATTAGTGGGGATTATATCAGAAACAGACTTGATGTGGCAAGAAACCGGTGTAACTCCACCCGCTTATATTATGATTTTGGATAGTGTGATTTATTTACAAAATCCCGGTACTTATGAACGAGATTTACATAAGGCTTTAGGACAAACTGTAGGAGAAGTTATGAGTAAAAATCCCGTGGCTATTTCTCCTGATAAATCATTAAGAGAAGCAGCACAATTGATACAAAATCACCAGGTTCAGCGTCTCCCTGTTCTTGACAATGGGGGTAACGTCATTGGTATTCTCACTCGTGGTGATATTATTCGTGCTATGGCTACTGACTAAGAAGCACCAGAAGATTAACGGACAAATGACATAGGATAATTAAATGGCTGTTTCGGCTGATACTATCAAAACATTACTAGATTCTGACAATTTGGGCGATCGCTTACGTGCGGTTAATCAAATCCGCGAACTAGAACCACACATCGGTTTAGAGTTAATACAGATTGCTATAGGTGATAGCAGTGCGCGGGTACGTTATGCTGCGGTCAGTCAAATGGACACCCTGGGAAAACAGGATTTACCATTATCCTTGACAATATTACGGGGTTTACTTTATGATCCCGAAGCAGATGTGCAAGCAGCCGCAGCAGACTGTTTAGGTGCGCTAAAATTACATGATGCTTTTGAGGACTTACAAAAGCTTTACCAAGAAACATCAGAATGGTTAGTCCAGTTTAGCATTATTGCGACCTTGGGAGAATTAGGAGATCCACGCGGCTTTGAACTACTCAAAGAAGCAATTTCTTCAGATAATGGCTTAATACAAACTGCGGCCATTAGTTCTTTTGGTGAGTTGGGAGATACAAAAGCAGTTCCTCTCCTCGTTCCATACTGCACTAATCCAGATTGGCAAGTGCGTTACAGAGTTGTGCAAGCGTTGACTCGCTTAAATAGTGAGGATGCTAAAACTATTCTAGCCAATTTAGTAAATGATGAAGTGGAAGCTATTTCTCATGAAGCTAAAAAAGCTTTACAGTTAGTTTAGCCTAGTAGTTGCGTTTATTCGATAAAGCGCAACTGCTGAACTCATTTTTCTAATTTCTCAATTTTTCTAAATAACTTGATTTTTGATTGATATCAAAAACTTGATCATTAGACATCAGGTGAAAATTAAAAAATTAAATATGTGTTATCTGTAACACTTAACTCTTTTAGAGACGTTCCATAAAACGTCTCTACATTTTTTATCTTTCGCGGAAATTTCTCTTAACCCCCATATACCTGCGGCCAAGTCGTCACTACAAATACTATAACCGCACTGATAGCTAGGATACCTTGAATCAAATTTCCCACCACCGTTCCCACGGTAATTCCGATACCAGCTTTTACCGCAGACCATAATCGTCTTTGGTAAAGGAACTCACCCACAATTGCACCTAATAATGGTCCAAATAGAATTCCCAATAATGGTCCACCAAAGGGTAAAGCGGGTAATAATCCCAAAAATCCCATTAATAAACCCACAAAAGCGCCAATTTGTCCCCACTTACTAGCACCTGCTTGTTTAGCCCCAATGTAACCAGCAAGGAAATCAACTCCCGTACTCAGAAGTAAAACAATGATTGTCACAATCAGGGGAATTTTAATAGCAGCAAAGGAATGACTGACCATTCCCCAGATGATAATAGATATTAAAATCAGGCTGCTTCCAGGGATAGCAGGAACTACAGCACCAATAATTCCCACTAACATTATAGCCAATAATAGCCAATAAATAATCTGCATAATTAATTTAAGAGTCGGAAGTTAGAAGTCGGAAGGAAGAAAAAAATTACTCATTACTAAGAGTAACAGCTAATTTATCCGTAATTCCCGCAGTCCAGTTTTCATCTTGTTTAGTATAACTGCACGGTTGATTTGCTGCTAAAATTAAAACTCTTTACTTTACCAACGGAATGTTAAATGAGTGTATCTGCTGATATTATAAAAGAATTACTGGATTCTAACAACTTAGGCGATCGCTTAAGTGCAGTTAATCAAATACGCGAATTAGAACCACATATCGGTTTAGAATTAATACAAATTGCTATATTACTTACTCCTGCATCATAACTATACCCCAAATTAATCTACTTATTCGCGCCTTTGCTCCTGAGCGTCTTAGCGCGAAACCTTGATCAAAAATCAAGCATAATTAACCATTATCAAACAAAGAAAAAAACACTATGAACACACAACCCCTCCCCCTCCCCCTCTGCGTCGGAGTTCTCGGCTTCGGTGGACTCGGCCAAGCAGCAGCCAAACTCCTTTCCAGCAAACGGGAAATGATTCTCGTCGCCGCCGCAGACCAAAAAGGTTACGCTTACTCTAGAGAAGGCTTAAACACCCAAGCTTGTATCACGACCTACCAAAATCAAGGTACAGTGGGTTATTTAGAATCCGTTGGGACTTTAAGCAACAACAGTATTCAAGATTTAATCACCACCAGTCAGCCTGTAGATGGTTATTTTCTGGCTTTACCCAACCTTCCTAATGATTTTATTCCTTCGGTAGCTAAACAGTTCATTCAAGCCGGTTGGCGCGGTGTCCTGGTTGATGCTATAAAACGCACCAGTGCCGTAGAACAACTTTTAGCGATGAAAGATGAACTACAAGCAGCGGGAATTACTTACATGACTGGCTGTGGTGCTACTCCGGGACTGTTAACCGCCGCTGCCGCTTTAGCCGCTCAAAGTTACGCTGAAGTCCACAAAGTAGAAATTACCTTTGGTGTAGGAATTGCTAACTGGGAAGCTTACCGTGCTACTGTGCGGGAAGATATTGGCCACATACCCGGTTATACTGTAGAAACTGCTAGAGCCATGACAGACCCAGAGGTAGAAGCATTACTAGATAAAACCAATGGTGTGTTAACTTTAGCGAATATGGAACACGCTGATGATGTGATGTTAGAAATAGCGGGTATTTGTTCACGGGATAGAGTCACAGTTGGTGGTGTCGTTGATACCCGTAATCCCCAAAAACCTCTCAGTACAAATGTGAAAGTTACCGGACGCACCTTTGAGGGGAAAATATCCACTCACACCTTCACATTAGGGGATGAAACCAGCATGGCCGCCAATGTGTGTGGTCCAGCCTTTGGTTATCTTAAAGCTGGTCAAGAATTGCATAATAGGGGCATTTCTGGCTTATTTACCGCAGCGGAAATCATGCCAAAGTTTGTAAAATAGGTGATTGGTAAAAAACAAAAAAACAAAATCCCCGACTTCTTTAAGGAGTCCGGGATCTAAACCTAGTACAACCGTGAAATCAATATCGCACTTTTTAACTTATAGGACTTACGCGCAATTTGCTTCTTCATGAACTACTAAGGAGCGAAGGACGGGGCTTGTGTCCTATGTTTTTGGTCATATACCTTAAATGACATAGGTATTGGTCAATTAATTCTGTATACTTATATTCTGTTTCATTTACATTATCTTTTGTGATCTTTTGTGACTAGAAATCGTGAACCTTTAGTTAGTTTAGCACTGTATCACGCTTTTAAGTGGTCGGTGATTAGCCCCTTGCTACACACATACTTCCGGGGCAAAATTTATGGCGCGGAAAATGTCCCCCAAACAGGTCCTGTAATCATAGTTAGTAATCATGCTAGTTATTTTGACCCACCTATAGTTTCCAGTTGTGTCCGTCGTCCAGTCGCTTACATGGCCAAAGAAGAATTATTTAAAGTTCCTGTTTTAGCACAAGCAATTAAATTATACGGTGCTTACCCCGTCAGTCGCGGTACTGCTGACCGCAATGCTATCCGTGCGGCTCTAGAATATTTAGAGAATGGTTGGGCTGTGGGTGTATTTTTAGAAGGTACACGCACTCCAGATGGTCGCATAAGTGACCCAAAAAGAGGTGCAGCCCTCCTGGCAGCTAAGGCCAAAGCTCCTTTTTTACCAGTGTGTTTATGGGGAAGTGAGCAGATTTTACAACCCGGTTCTTCTTTACCTCGTCCCGTACCTTTGACTATTAGAATTGGTCAATTAATTGACGCTCCCAGTTCTAATAATAAGGAAGAATTGGAAAGAGTGACTCAAAAATGCGCTGCGGTAATTAATGAAATGCACGATTTGGGCAGGTAAAATTTAAAAAGGAGATGCACTATAGCATTTCCTTTCTCAGTCAGGTACAGGAATCAGCAATAAACCGCAGATAAACCCAGATAAACCCAGATAAATCTGTACCTGGGTCGAGTAAGAACCTTACGCCAAATAATCAGCTAAATATCAAAAAATTAATTTATAATAAAATTATTATCTAAATAATATCAAAGTTAGACTAATGCAACCAGACAATGTACAAGTAGGCTTATTTGGATTAACTCATTCCAATAGAGACTTTTCTCAAAGAGAAAGTTGGGGAAAAAATCAATTTAATAATTCTTTTCCCGCATCCTTAGCTTGTTATATGTATCAGAAAGGTTTAAAACTTAATTATTTAACCTTGGACAAACAGTTAAAAATTGAGCATCAAGAAATAGATATTTCTCAAATATTTGGTATTGATCCTCTTTCTCCCCATTTATTTTTTTCTTTTGAGAGTGACTATATACCTTATAGAAAAATAGTTGTTGGTAAATTGCCGCGAGTTGATTTAGTAACCCATGATCTTAATAGAGATAATGCTTGTTTACGAAGTATAGAAAT
Source organism: Dolichospermum sp. FACHB-1250 (assembly GCF_014696335.1). Classification (NCBI taxonomy): domain Bacteria; kingdom Bacillati; phylum Cyanobacteriota; class Cyanophyceae; order Nostocales; family Aphanizomenonaceae; genus Dolichospermum; species Dolichospermum sp. FACHB-1250. The sequence continues at coordinate 102,751 of NZ_JACJPZ010000004.1, read as the reverse complement.
TAAATTAACTGCATTACCTGATAATTCTACTTATCGGTTACCAGATTATGAATACGGCTGTGAAATTGTTACCAGACCAGATACTATTGTGTATCTTGCTTTGAGTATTGCTCATAAATTTGAAAATTCAAGAGATAAATTACTCAATTATCTTCAACCCGTATGTAGTCAAATTGAAGATTGGTTAAGTATCCGTCAGGTATTGCCTTTTATTCCTCAAATTGTAGATAGTTTAGATACTTTAATAAGTGAGAATATAGCAATTCAATCTCCCTTAGTTATGCAACCGATATGGAAAACTGTAGGTAAAACTTCTAAACTTTATCAAAACTGTTTAGATATTTTTATCTGGAGTAACTTTGGTTTTACCAGGCTTTTCTTTGATATCACTAAAAGATTAGCTAAATCAGAAGAAACCATTCAAAGACCTATGCGTTCTGTTGTCTGGTTGGCAAAGATGTTATATGAATTTGCTCTGGTCGGTAAAATAAATCATAAATTGGTGATTGATACATTAACCTATAACACCAAGAATGATAAAGCCTTTGCTTTAAGTGGTTCTAATACTCGTCCTTATATGACTTGTGATAATTTGCTTCAACCCAGAATTACCAAAGAAGAAATTAAAAACATCATTTTAGGAGGAGGGCAAAACTTTTTAAGTCCTGAAAGAAGATTTGATGCTATTATTTTCAGCAATCCAGAAATTTTTGATGATAGACTAAAGGAAATTTAATGAATATACAAATGAAATCGTCTTCCTTAAAGGTCATAGATATATTTTCTGGTTGTGGTGGTTTATCGCTAGGATTTCAGAATAGTGGATTTCAAATTGTCGCTGCTTTTGAAAACTGGAAATCTGCCATAAATGTTTATCAGCAAAATTTTCATCATCCAATTTTTGAATATGATTTGAGTCAGGTAAATAATAATTATTCAATATTTAAAAAATTCTCACCTGATGTAATTATTGGTGGTCCACCATGTCAAGACTTTTCCAGCGCTGGTAAGCGTAATGAAGATTTAGGTAGGGGAGATTTAAGTATTACATTTGCTGAAATAGTAGCTAATGTTTCTAGTCAATGGTTTGTTTTAGAAAATGTACAATTATTTAGAAAATCACACAAATATCAAGAATTTAAGCAAATCCTCAAATCTGCTGGTTATGGTTTAACAGAAAAAGTATTAGATGCTAGTCTATGCGGTGTACCACAAAAGAGAAAGAGATTCTTTTGTATAGGAGAATTGGCTGGTAAAGATGATAATTTAAAGACTTATTTAGAAGCTAATTTATCTAAAAAAAATACAACCATTAGAGATTATTTAGGAAATAGTTTGGGGATTGAATATTATTATCGTCATCCTAGAAGTTATCAAAGAAGAGCCATTTTTACTATCGATGAACCAAGTCCAACTATTAGAGGCGTAAATAGACCAATACCTAAAACTTATCAACAACATCCCGGAGATGTTGCACCATTAACACCAGATTTACGTCCTCTAACTACTCGTGAAAGAAGTTATATTCAAACTTTCCCTGATGATTTTATTTTTGTCGGTTCAAAAACAGATTTAGAACAAATGATTGGTAATGCTGTACCCATTAAATTAGCAGAATATGTTGCTAAATCTCTACTAATGTATATTGAAGATAAAAATAAATATCACATATCTGATGTTTCGTTGTTAACTGTTTAAATTATCATATTTCCTATGTCACAAACTCAACCCAACCCTGAACAACTAAAAATCATCAACCACATCAAAGGAGCATTATTAATATTAGCTCCCGTGGGAACTGGTAAAACCCGCGTTTTATCATCAAGAGTTGTCAACGCAATTAAACAAGGTATTCCTCCCGAAAAAATACTCTGTCTCACTTTCACTAACCGCGCAGCTAAAGAAATGAAAAAACGGTTAGCAGAAATGTGTCCTCAACAATTTCGCCATATCACAATTAAAACTTTTCATAGTTTATGTACTTCTATCCTGAGAATAGAAGCGAGAAATATTGGTTTACCAACAGATTTTGTAGTTTATGATGATACTGACTGCTTAGGAATAGTTAAAGAGATTTTTAAACTACGTGACGATAAAAAAGCTCAAAATAAATTATCACAAATAGCAGATTGCAAAACTAAAGCGAGTCATTTACAACTATCTCCTAATTACCCTCTAGAAAAATTATTTGCACCATTAGGAATATATAAGGCAAAATTAGCTAATAAATACCAAAATTTATTACAAGAACGTCATGCTTTAGACTTTGCTGATTTAATCTTTTATATTCGTTCTTTGTTTTCCTATTATCCGGAAATTAAACAAAGATGGGAAAATCGTTTTGATTTTATTCAAGTAGATGAAGTTCAAGATACTCATTTATCAGAATATGAACTTGTCACAACTTTAGCTACTAGAACTGGTAATATTGCCATAATTGGAGATTTAGATCAAACTATTTATGAATGGAGAGGTTCTGAACCTGAAAAAGTTGTCAGTCAATTTAAACAACAGTTTCAACCTCAAGAATATTCTCTAACTTGGAATTATCGCGCTACTAGAACTTTACTTAATACCGCCTCTGGTTTTGCTGATTCCTTTGCAACAAGACATACAAAAATAACTCCTGCACTCAATTGTAAAAATGGTGAACTAATTCCAATTTATGCAGCTAAAAATGAATATGATGAAGGAGAATGGATTGCTAAACAAATTCAAAGTTTAGCTAAAAATAATCCTGATTTTCCATATAATCGAGTTGCTGTTTTAACGAGAAATCATAAACGTATTGGTATAATTAGCCAAACCTTAGAAAAATTCAATGTTCCCTGTATCACAGTTGAACAACATCATTTTTTTTCTCTTCAAGAAATTAAAGATACTCTTGCTTATTTACGTTTTATTATTAATCCTTTTGATGAAACTTCACTGTTAAGAATGTTATTACGTCGTAGTCGGGGAATTGGTAATTTTACTATTAATCATATCATCAAGATCATCAAGGCAAATGAAGTTTGTGGTTTTAAATTAACTGATATGGCCTCAACACAAACTTTTATTGATGGTGATCCTTTTAGTAATTTAATTACTGCTTATGATTCAGGAACAATTGTTGTTTTTGATGTGGAAACTACGGGTTTGATAACCGGTAAAGATCAAGTAATTGAAATTGCTGCTATTAAATTGATTAATGGTCAGATAAAATCTGAATTTCATGCTTATATTAAAAATACTATACCCGTGGGAGATTCAGAACAAATACATGGTTATAGTGATGAATTTTTAGCCACAAATGGGAGAAATGCTCTTGATGTATTTATAGAGTTTTTAGCATTTATTAGTGATGCTTTTTTATTGGGACATAATCTCGGCTTTGATATTAAAATGATTATAGCTGATGCTCAAAAATTGGGTTTATCAACTCCTCAATTTATATGGGGAGATACCTGGGATTTAGCAAAACGATTTATCCCAGCAGATAATTATAGTTTAGAAAATTTAGCAACTCAATTAAACCTCAATCAATTACCCAGTCATCGCGCTCTTGATGATACCAGTACAACTGTGGAATTATTAACAATTCTCATACCTTTAATTAAACATCGTGCTGATTATCGTCAAGCTTTAGTTTATCTTTATGGAGAGGAATTTGAAGCTTTAGCTAATGATATTCACAGTTGGAAAAATTCCAGCCAAAAATTACGTCCAGCAGATTTATTAGGTAATATTTTAATCGAGTCTGGTTTATATGATTTTTATGAAAATCATCAACCACACAGGTTAGAAAATCTGAAAAGATTAGTCAAGATTTTCAAAGAACAGGATAATGTAGAATTACATCCTGATACAGCGTTAAGAAATATTCTCGAATATACAGCTTTAGCGAAAAATTTAGATCAAATTTCTCAAGAAAATAATCAGCTTTTAATTATCACAATTCATCAATCCAAAGGTTTAGAATTTGATCATATTTTTATTGCGGGTATGTGTGATCAAGAATTTCCCAGTTATTTCAGTTTACGGGATAATCAATTAGAGGAGGAAAAGCGGTTATTTTATGTAGCGTTAACAAGAGCAAAAAAACAGTTATTTATCTCCTGGTTTCTCAAAGATTATAAAAATGAACCTAAGTCCAAAAGTCAGTTTATTAACTCACTACCTACTGAATATTTAATTGAAACTACATTCCCTAGCAGCTAATAAAATGATTGTAATACCAAATAGAATAAGATTTTAAGAATAATTGACCGTAGACAAACCCAGATAAAAACACATGAATTAATGGATTTTATGATTCTGTGCAGCCTCACATACAATTGGGTTGTTATATTGTAAAATCAAACTAGTAACCAAAAAAGTGGCAAATTATGTCGGAATTACGAGAAAAATTACAGCAAAATCTTGATGAAGCAGAATGGGAATGGTTAATTCCCCATGTTCAAAAAGATGCAGTGATTGTAGTAGCGGAAAATTTAGACTTATTAGATGTGGGAGAAGCGATCGCTAGTGATAATATTCTTTCAGTACAACATTGGATAGATGAACAATTATTAGCTAAACCTACAGTAGATCAAGTGGGAGAATGGAATTTCCACCGTAACAAGCGATTTAATGCTCTGATCGTTGAACCTTATGTGTTAGTAAAAGAAATAATTACTCCCATCTCGTAAATTGTTAATATTCTATTAATATTTCATGACAGTTGATTGAACTTATTATTTGCGAGAAATTAAAAACTCTGTAGAGAGGTTTTTTGTAGAGACGTTATATGGAACATCTCTACATTATTTTTACCTCAATGTCTATTGTCTAAATCAAAGCTTTAATTCTGGGATTTTGGAGAAATAATTGCGTATTAATTATCAACTTTTCACCCCAACCATTTTCTTTGAGAAACTCAATCTTTCCATAACGTTTATCTAATTTTAATGCCGTTTCTGCGGATTTCAAACCGGCTTCTTGATCACCTTTTCCATACAAGGCTACACCTAATGCTAAATGTGCTTCTGCAAAATTGCTATTGATTTTGATCGCATTTCGCCAATAATTAATTGCTGTTTCTACTTCTCCCATTTCATAGGAAACTATACCTAAGTTCGTGTAAGCTTCGGGATAGTCGGGTTTTAATTTAATGGCTTGAGTGTAATCATTAATTGCCTGTTTGTAGTCTTTTAAGAAATAGTGAGCAATACCCCGAACATAGTAGGCTTCGGTAAAGTCGGGTTTTAATTTAATGGCTTGACTGTAATCATTAATCGCTTGTTTGTAGTCTTTCAATTGTAAATAAGCATCACCCCTAGCACCATAGTATCCTGCATTTTTAGGATCAAGTTGAATGGCTTGAGTATAATCATTAATTGCCTGTTTGTAGTCTTTTAATTGTAAGTAAGCAAGACCCCTAGCACCATAGTATCCTGCATTTTTAGGATCAAGTTTAATGGCTTGAGTATAATCATCAATCGCTTGTTTGTAGTCTTTTAATTGAAGGTAATAACCACCCCTAACAACATAGTATGCTTCATTTTGAGAATCAATTTTAATGGCTTGAGTTAAATCATCAATACCCTGTTTGTATTCTTTTAATAAGAAATAGCTATTACCCCTAATAACATAGTATCTTGCATCTTTAGGGTCAATTTTAATGGCTTGAGTGAAATCATCAATTGCCAGTTTGTATTCTTTTAAATCATAGTAAATACCTCCCCTGGTTGTGTAAGCTATACACATTAAGCCAGTGTAACTACTAATGAAGCCTTTATAATCTTTATATTCAGAGTATCTGAGACCTTGCAAAGTGTATGGTGCATTTTGAGGGTCACGACGAATAGTTTCTGTTAAATCAGATATAGCTTGTTTATAGTCTTTTAATTTTGAGTAAGCAAGACCCCGCAAAGAGTGGTAGATTGCATCTTTAGGGTCAAGTTGAATGGCTTGAGTGAAATCAGCTATGGCTTGTTTATAGTCTTCTAATACTAAGTAAGAGCCACCCCTCATACCATAGTATGTTGCATCTTTAGGGTCAAGTTGAATGGCTTGAGTATAATCAGCTATGACTTGTTTGTAGTCTTTTAACTGTGTGTAAGCAATACCCCTGCTATTATAGTATTTGGCATTTTTAGGGTCAAGTTGAATCGCTTGAGTATAATCAGCTATGGCTTGTTTGTATTCTTTCAATCCCTCGTAAGCACTACCCCTGACATTATAGTACAATGCCTTTTTAGGGTCAAGTTGAATGGCTTGAGTTGAATCAGCTATGCTTTGTTTGTATTCTTCTAATACTAAGTAAACCGAACCTCTCATGAGGTAAGAGACAGCGTCTTTAGGGTCAAGTTGAACAGCTTGAGTAAGATCAGTTATGGCTTGGCGATAGTTTTTTAACTCTACATAAGAAGAAACACGCCCATTATAAGCAAATTTAAACAGAGGATCAATTTTAATAGATTGATTGTAAGCCTCAATTGCTTCAGGAAACCGCTTTAAGTAATGAAGCGTAAAACCTCGCCAGTGGTAAAGATCAAATTGATTAGGACTCAGAGCAATGGCTTTGTCAAAAGATGTTAATGCTTCAGAATATTTATCTAATGCAAGCAGCAATCTACCCCGATCTTTCCAAGCTTGAGCAAAGTTGGGATTAATTTTAAGAGCTTTATCATAAGCAGCAATTGATTCTGGGTATTTTTTCTCACTATCAAATATCACCCCCTTGAAATACCAAGCTTGATAAAAATCCGGTTTTTTGCTAATCGCTTTATCAACAGCTTTTATTGCTTCTGCATATTTTTGAGAACGCCATAGTTGATTAGCATAATTTAGCCATAATATTTCATCATCACTATTTTTAGGAACTTGATCCAATGGTAATAAATATTCACTAATTACATCCTCTTCCGATTTTTTTAGTGTAGCTGGTGCAGTAGTTTCGACTTTTAAATCTGAATCTATTCCTACCTGTTCAACTAAATTTAAAAATGTCCTAATGGGAACACCAGAACTACTACCTAAATTGATTTCACCATCAAAATCGAGTGATATTTCACCTTCCACTCTGCCATGAATACCAATCAATCTTCCTTCGGTATCTAAAACCGCACCACCACTCATTCCGCCTTTAGTAATATTACTATAAAGTAGATCATAACCATCACTTAAAACAGTTTGTATTTGCACGGGTATCAGAGAACTTTGATTATTGAAACTTAGATAAGTATTCAACTTAATGAATTGCTGTTGGCTCAAAATTCCCGCCGTCAAAATCCGATGAGGTTTGTTTTGATTTTGTTGTTTATTACCAGGAAAACCAGAAACAAACACTTTTTGACCTTTAGTATTTAAACTATAATTTGCTAAAGTTGTAACTTGATATTTTTGATTACTGGTAAATTGAACAACGGCTAAATCAACTCCAGGCATTCTTTTCGCATTGCTGACATTTAGAGCATATCTTTGATTATCCGGTGCGACTATTTCTAACTTATTTTTTAATTTTTTTTCATCACGATTCCAGATCACATGATCTGCGGTCAACACATAATAAATATTACCTTTCTGGGCAATAATTACCCCAGAACCGATATCGTTGGGGTTAGCATTAGGAATTAAAACCGTAATTTCTTGGGCAATTTGGTCAATATTTTGGATTAAACCTTTTTTTACTCTCAAACCCGAATTATCAATCTTTATAGGCGATTTAGCCACAAATTCCGGGACTATCTTAGCAACACTATAAATCGGTAAACCCCAACTATATTGACGCATTTGCTGACGTTCGGCTGCGCTGGGTTTACTATTGTCAATATAAGTATATATTTTATCAGAAATAGGATAGGCGTGAACGGCATTAATGCCAATAACTTCACCTTGATAATTTAATATGGGTCCGCCACTCATTCCCGGTTGAATTTTGTTATTATAACCAATGCGATAACCTCTTTGAAAACTTTTATCTGGTAATAGAGAAATTTGTCCTTCTGTGAAAACTAATTTAGCACTATCATTCACAAATCCAGCCGCGACAATTTTTTGATTTACTGCTATAGGTGCGGAAGTTCCTAAGGTAGCTATGGTATATTCTACTGTTGATAGAAACTGGAATAAAGCTGCATCTTGATTTTTTATAGATGGGGGTTTTTCTTTAATGACAGTAGCAGGATATATTTTTCCATCTGGTGCTTGAATGCGATAAGATTCCCCTGGATTAATCACATGATCATTAGTTAAAATAGTGTAATTATTACCATTTTTGGCAATTAAAGTTCCTGAAGCACTGCCATTTTTAGTTAATATTTTCACGGTGATAGATTTGGCTAAATCTTGTAATTGTGCTGAACTTAATACTTTTTTTGTAGTTTCTTGTGCGGTAACTTGGGTAGCAGGAATTAGTAATAATTGTTGGGGAACAATTAACAAACTACCTGTACAAATGAGGGTCAAAAATAAGCGTTTCATTTTGGTTTATCAGTATTATTTGGATAAAAAATTTCATTTGTAGGGTGTGTTAGCGACAGCGTAACGCACGATTTTTAAGCATTGTCATAGGTTATGGTGCGTTACGGTTTGCACCTAACGCACCCTACGGTTATTGATTATTGCATTTTATTTGCTGGTGGTGTATTCAGAAATTGGCGAATATCAATGTAAAATTTAAATTTATCTTCTCCAGAACTTTGTGGAATAGGTCCCGTCGTAGCACTACCAAACCAGAGTTTGTTTAAGTGTCTGAGAACATTCTGAGACTTGTCCTGAGGTCGCAATGTAAATAATACAGTATCACAACCACCATCAATTGAACTCACAGAACAAATTACTTTATTACCGTTTTGAAAAGCATTGGTAACGTAATTAAGACTGCCGTTATTAAAAGCTGTTTGGAAGTTCTGAGAAACTGTTTTACAACGTTGTTGTGGTTTAACTCCTCCTAATACAGATGTCCAAGTTACCATTGCTTTTTGGAAATTTGGTGTCCAAAGAAAAGTAGTAGGAACAGACTTTCCATTTTCGGAGTAACGACTTGTAGAACAGATAAAGCGAATTTGATTATTAGCATCTTCTTGAGCAAAAACAGGAGTAGATGCTAATGTGGTGGTTAAAAACAGTGTGGTTAATAATGTTAATTTCATCATTTCTTAAATCTCCTACTTTGGGAAAGGGACATTAATTTCTGTGGGGTGGGCATCCTGCCTGCCCAGATAGACAAACTAGAAGCTAGGAACAAGAATCTCCTCATTTGGGAAAGGGACAATTTAATTTCTGTGGGGTGGGCATCCTGCCTGCCCAGATAGACAAACTAGAAGCTAGGAACAAGAATCTCCTCATTTGGGAAAGGGACAATTTAATTTCTGTGGGGTGGGCATCCTGCCTGCCCTTGCAAATAAATAGACTAGAAGCCTATGCCAGTCTCAATTCTCAACAGACTATTAGCGCCGTAAACGGGAAATATTTCCCTGACGAATTGCCGTTAAGAAAGGTTGTATTTTATTTACCAGGATAGCAATACTAATACCAGTATTACTGCCATTTCTATCAAGTCGAATAGCAGTATTTACGCCAATAACTTGGGCTTGGGAATTGAGAAGTGGACCACCAGAATTACCAGGATTAATTCTAGCATCATGTTTAATGATACCATCTTGTTCGTCAAGATTGCTCAAAACACCAGCAGTAAAATTATTTTGATTGTCATAGCCAAAGGGACTACCAATAGCATATACGGACTGTCCTACTTGGGCTGATTTTGCTAAAGATAATGTGGGTAAATTCCGCTGGTGACGAATTTTAATGGCTGCTAAATCTAGACCGTTTTTAGCAAAGCCAATTACGTCAGCAGGAAGTCGTTTACCATCTTCTAAAATTACAGTCACGGTTGCGGGTGCATCTTCCAAAACGTGAGCATTGGTAATAATTAATCCGTCTCGACTCACGATAAAACCACTTCCAGAAGCTTTACCAGTGTTGATGTAAACTACAGCGGGACTGGCTTTTTGATAAACTTTAATTCGTGTTTGTTCTTCTGAATTTTGAGATATGATAGATTGAGAATAGTGATTTGCTGGGGTCAAAGCCAACCCATTCGGTGATCCTAGAGCCTGTACAGATAAGACAGCAAGCCCTGTAACTGCTATCAGATATGGTTTTCTGTTCATTGGTGAACTTGGTAGACACTAAGGTAGCTATGAGACTGTATTCTCCATATTATCCAGGATAAATGGAAAAACCTAGTCAATGTTACGATTTTTGTAACAAAAAAACCAGAAAAATTTTATCCTGGAAAATCTAGTCTTTGAGCAACTAAAATTGTTACTATAATTTCAGATTAGTTGTTGAAACCTTGATTCAATCTGAAACCTTAGAATTACTAGAGTGGCCTCGACTGTGCCAGCACCTTTCTACCTTTGCGGCAACTAAGTTAGGGTCTATAGTTGCGCGTAACTTGCCCATTCCTGAAACTCAGGCAGAAAGTGAACAGTTATTAGCGCAAACTAAAGAAGTTTATGAATTGGAAAGTCGTTTACATCCGGGATTATCTTTTGAGGGTATACAAGATATTGGTGATTCCCTAGAACGGGCTGCACTGCAAAGTATTTTACCAGGGGAGGAGCTTTTAGCGATCGCTACTACCCTAGCAGGTGCAAGAAATTTACGCCGTGTTATTGATAATCAGGAAAATATCCCGGTTTTAAACGATTTAGTCTCAGAATTGCGGACTTACCCGGAATTAGAGCAGGAAATTCACCGTTGTATTGACGAACGTGGGCAAGTTACTGACCGTGCTAGTCAGAAAATGGGAGAAATTCGGGGGGAATTGCGGAAAGTTCGCAGCCAAATTACCCAAAAACTGCAAAATATTATCCAAGCAAAATCGGGAGCGGTTCAAGAGCAGTTAATTACACAAAGAGGCGATCGCTTTGTTATACCTGTAAAAGCTCCGCAAAAGGACGCAATTCCCGGTATTGTTCACGATACCTCTACCAGTGGTGCAACTCTATATATAGAACCTAATAGTGTTGTACCATTGGGTAATCAACTACGTCAAATTATTAGAAAAGAACAAACTGAAGCGGAAGCAATTCGCCGAACCTTGACGGAAAAGGTAGCAGAAGTTACACCAGATTTAGAAAGATTATTAGCCATTGTCACCACTTTAGATCTAGCGGTAGCCAAATCACGTTATAGTTTTTGGATAGGTGCTAACCCGCCACGCTTTGTCAATCCTCAAGCAAATGAAATTATTACCTTGCGGAATCTGCGCCACCCGTTGTTAGTTTGGCAACAGCAGCACGAACAGGGAAATGCAGTAGTACCAGTAGATTTATTGATTAGTCCTCAAATCCGGGTAGTCACAATTACAGGACCAAATACTGGGGGAAAAACGGTAACTTTAAAAACTTTGGGATTAGCAGCGGTCATGGCTAAGGTAGGTTTATTTATTCCTGCCCGTGAACCGGTGGAAATGCCTTGGTTTAGGCAAATTTTGGCTGATATTGGTGATGAACAGTCATTACAACAGAGTTTATCTACTTTTTCTGGACATATTCGCCGCATTAGTCGAATTTTAGAGGCATTAGAACCCGGACAAAATGATTTTTCCCCTTTAGCAATTAATTACCAATCTCTGGTATTACTTGATGAAGTGGGTGCAGGTACAGATCCAGCGGAGGGAAGTGCGTTAGCGATCGCTTTACTCAAATATCTCGCTAATCATACCCAACTAACTATGGCTAGTACGCATTTTGGCGAACTTAAAGCCCTCAAATACGAAGATCCTCGGTTTGAAAATGCGTCCGTAGAATTTGACGAAACTACCCTGTCACCGACTTATCGTCTATTGTGGGGTATTCCCGGCCGTTCCAACGCCCTGAGTATTGCTTTACGGTTAGGGTTAAAGCCAGAGGTGGTAGCAGAAGCGAAAACCCAAGTTGGGGAAGCTACGGACGAAGTCAATCAAGTTATTGCGGGTTTAGAAGCGCAACGCCGCAGCCAGGAAACCAAAGCCGCAGAAGCCCAAAAATTATTACGTCAAGCGGAACGCTTGTATAAAGAAGTTTCTGACAAAGCCGCTGCTTTAGAAGCCAGAGAAAAAGATTTACGTGCTTCCCAAGAAATCGCCGTTCAACAAGCAATTAGCCAAGCCAAAGGGGAAATTGCCCAAGTTATCCGCCGCTTACAACAAGGGACACCCAACGCCCAAGATGCCCAACAGGCCACCGCCAACATTAATCAAATTGCTCAAAAATACGAGGCCGCACCCCCACCCAAAATCCAACCTGGTTTTATGCCTAAATTGGGCGATCGCGTGCGGATTCCCAAATTAGGTCAAACTGCTGAAGTGTTAACAATTCCCGACGTTGAAGGCAATTTTAGCGTACGCTTTGGTCTGATGAAAATGACCGTACAACTGCAAGATATAGAGTCACTAGATGGAGAAAAACCAGAATCAGTAGTTAAACCTAAAATAACCCCATCTGTAATTATACCAACACCACCAGCCCCAGCCATTCGTACTTCTAAAAATACTGTAGATTTGCGCGGAAAAAGAGTAGCTGATGCTGAATATATCTTAGACAAAGCCATTTCCGAAGCCCCAGGACCCTTATGGATTATTCATGGACACGGCACTGGTAAACTCAAGCAAGGGGTTCACGCTTTTTTACAACAACACCCCAGAGTTACTCACTACGAACCAGCCGAACAAGCTGACGGCGGTAGTGGTGTTACTATTGCTCATATATAAAACAGGGAGCGGGGGAGGTAGGGGAGGCAGGAGAAGTAAAGGAGGTAAGGGAAGTAGGGGAAGCAGGAGTAAATAATAATTTATTTTAGATGTTGAATGACAACTAACAACTGACAACTGACAACCGACCACTGACAAAATATGCTAAAAGTTATGCACTCAACCGCTAATTCCGCTATATCAAAATCACCTTGGGAGGATTTAAGCCAAATCCCAGCCCCAAGTACAATACAATGGGAAAATATCAAAACTCAGTTAGACTTGGCGTTACTGGCGCTAGAAACCCTAACTGGTATTGGTTCAGAAGCAATGCTATCCGCCGCAGTTAGTCTTAATTTAGAATCCAAAATACCAGATCGAGTGGCTTTATGGCGATTACGTCAATCAAATCCTCTTCGCAAAGGCCAAGGGGGACGAAAAAAGTTAGATGTTGAGGAAGCGCGATCGCTCGTACTAATTATTTGCTATCTTGCTAAACAACATCAAGAATTAATTCGCCGCGCTGTAGGTTTATTGGAACAAATGACAGCAAATAATCAAAAACCCCACCAAACTGCTTTATTAGGAGATTATATAGATGGTTTTTGTAATACTTACCAAGAACGTATGGAAGAAGAGCCGACAACCTCAATAGACTTACTTACGAAATTAGCCCTCAAACTGTTAATAAATTTACTCTTTTATAGTGCTGCTGGTGGACACCGGCGTTTGTGGTTAGCACTAATAGACATTTCCACAAAATAAGCTTTAATTTTCGATTTTCAGCCTAAAATCCGAAATTACCTATTTTTTACTTTGCAATTTGTTATGTCTTCATCAAATTCCGTCATTCGTCGCTATACCGCCCCCACTTGTACCCTGGAAATTTGGGCGCAAAATTCATCTTTGTCCCGTTGGGTGGAAAAAAATGTCATTAGAGATTTGAGTTTTCGGTTACAATTTGATCACCCAGGACTATCAGAAGCCGCTCAAATCCTGATTCAGGGTGATCATCGGCAGTTAGAAGTTTTATGTGATACTGTAACCAGTTACGTTCAAAAACTTCTCCAAGAATCTACCGCAGATTTTAGTGTCACTTTATCAAACGCCGATAATAGTAATACAACATTAGCACTGGAATCAAAAGATGTTCTCACATCTGTCCTTCCTGCTCAAATTATACCATCCCTTCACGACCAAACTACCAAAGGAAAAGTTTATTTAGAACCTAGTTATAATTTAACTCATAAACTGTTTCTTGGTGATCTTGCTAACCAGACATCTGGATCTGTGATTGAATTAAGTTTACTACAACTATTTGATTTGGCAACGGTAATAGATGAATACTCATCTAATATGATGGTATTACCAACTATCAGCACTGAGACTACTCGCCCCAGTTTACCTCAATGGGTCCCCATAGCCGCAATTTTGGTAGTAGCTGCCAGTTTAGCCCCATTTACCTGGCAATATGCCCAGAAAATTTCACCAAATCAGCAGAAAATAGCCAAAAACAACCACACTGACCCCGAAAAAGTTAAAGAACTTTCCCCTACCATTGCAGATACTTGGCCAACACCACCAGTAAATTTAAACACACCTGGAATACCGCTAATACCACCACTAGCCAATTCTACCATACCCTCAGCACCGCTTTCCTTTCCCAATGGAACTATCCCAGCCGCACCAAAAACATCACCTCAACCTGCATTAACTATACCACCTAATACTTTGTCTTATCCGGTTACTCCACAAGTTCCCATCAATATAGTACCTAATCCCCCAGGCAATTCTTCGGGTATTACTGCTAAAAGTGGAATTAATAGCACCAAACCCAAGAATTTACCCTCTACTAAAAATAATATTCCCTTTAGTGTTTATACACTACCCCCGTCTATTGCCAGTATTCCTAACCAGAGTTTTAGCAATATTCCTAATACACTTCCTAGTCCTTATCCTACGGAATTAAAGCAGGAGACTGTAGGAATTACTACTCCAAATCAGGACTCTCTATCCAAAAATAATAATAATTTAGTCAGCAGATTAAGAGCCGCAACTAAAACTACTTCGACTTTGGGGACATCGGGGACACAAGCTAGTAATAGTAAGACTTTATTTGATACAACTCAAATCGCAGAAGCGAGAGAATATCTAAATAAGCGTTGGCAACCCCCCACTGGACTAGATCAAACTTTGGAATATAGTGTAACATTGGGTGTTGATGGCACTATCGAAAGAATTGAACCTTTAAATCCATCTGCCAGAGAATATATTGATAGTAGTGGTATTCCCGAAATTGGTAAACCTTTTGTTTCTAGTAATAAATCTGGACAAAGCCTAAAAATACGAGTTGTCCTGAGTCCTGATAGTCAGGTGCAAACATTCCCAGAAACACCTTGACACTTTTCAGCCGTTATGTAACGGAGACTCTACACTTAGAATATCCTATTAATAAGCTGTTACCCATCTAAATTTGATCATCTTAATCTGGCTAAATGTTGTGGTGCGGGCATCTTGCCCGCTAGAATCATACAAATTAAATGCAGTACAGCTGAGTGAGGACTTTAGTTTTCTCCGCGAGACCCTACGCGAACAAAATCGAGGTTTAAGCCTGCTACCAACAAAAAATTATAATTTTTTGTGATCCTTGTATAAGTCCTGATTCCTTACCTCCAGATGTCTATTCAACTACTTGCAAAGGTTTTGTCGTATCTACATTTTTTTTATGAATTTCCGACCCCATTGGATGACTATTAGTAAGATTTATTTCTGGGGATGAGTTGTTTTGCTCCTCCTCACTGCTGGGTTGATGGACAATGAGGCGATCGCAGGGAATCGTATCTGATATAATAGCACTTGCCATCATTCCTGTGTGAATTTCCATTTGTGCCTGTTTAGGAACTTCAAACACTAGTCTTTGTCCAGGGAATACCACCCTTTCAAAGTACCAGTTAGGAATATTGGAGATACGAGCCACCTGGATCTTACTTGTGGCATTAACGTAGCAGCAGAGAATTTTCCCCGAATGCTCCGGTGGTAGAGGATCTAATATCTGAGCCATAACTGGTGGTAAGCTGATTTACGCCACAATTTTATTTTAGTTATGTCAACCTAACACTGGATGATCCCCTGTTACTGTAACTGCGACTACCATCTGCGATTTTCTGCATTATTCATATCTAAAGTTATATCTAGTTTCTAAAATTTTTGTAAATAAATCTATCTTTTGTTGATCAAATCCGTCATAAATAAGAATATGGCTTTTTATTCTGAATAAAACTGCTGTCAATTCTTCTTAGCTAAGAATTTCAGCCGTTACTTCCTTATCTTCATCCACCTTGGTAAATGTAAATATCTGTGACATCTATCTCCCATGAATCCCAGCAGCAAGTCATTCCTCAATTCATCAACTCAATGTTATGGTGAATGTATATGAAAATTTTGTTCATAAACCGCCTTCTATAATAAGCAAATTTTATGCAGTCCAGTTTTCAGTTTTTTGTGTAACACAAAATAACTGCAATGTCAAGGACAATCCTGATTAAGTCATATAACTTTTGACTTTTGACTCTTGACTCCCGCTGGAACGGTACTAATTTTTCCCTCAACAACGGTAAGCAGTGCAGTTAAACCCGGTATGAACCCAACTAAAATCCTCTATGTTCGTCTTCCCTGTAACCCTATCTTTCCCATTGGGGTTGTCTATCTTTCGGATCATGTTCACAAACTGTTTCCCGGTGTAGAACAGCGGATTTTTGACTTAGGTACAATCCCACCTGTAGATTATACTTCCGCTCTAGATCGGTCTATTGATGAATTTAAACCCACACTATTAGTCTTTTCTTGGCGAGATATTCAAATTTACGCGCCAGTAGGAGGACGGGGCGGAAATCCTCTGCAAAACGCTTTTGAATTTTACTACGCTAAAAACCCATTCATCAAATTACGTGGTGCTTTGGGCGGATTAAGAATTTTTATAGCTTATTATGTAGAGTTATGGCGCAATCTAGGATTGGTTAAACGGGGTTTAAAACGCGCCCAAAAATATCAGTCTCAAGCCCGTGTAGTCTTGGGTGGTGGAGCGGTAAGTGTATTCTATGAACAGTTGGGTAAAAGTTTACCTGCGGGAACAATTATTTCTGTGGGTGAGGGAGAAACACTTTTAACAAAGCTGCTGAATGGTGAAGATTTCCGCAATGAACGCTGTTATGTTGTGGGAGAAAATGCGCCACGTCCACGCTTAATTCATGAACAACCCACACCCCTAGAAAAAACAGCTTGTAATTACGATTACATTGAGACTATTTGGCCGGAATTTAGTTATTATCTGCAAGAACAAGATTTTTACATTGGTGTGCAAACTAAACGCGGTTGTCCCCATAATTGCTGTTATTGTGTTTATACTGTAGTTGAGGGTAAACAAGTCCGCATTAATCCTAGTGATGAAATTGTGGCGGAAATCCGAGAATTATACAATCGTGGTATCCGTAACTTCTGGTTTACAGATGCTCAGTTTATACCCGCACGCAAGTTTATTGATGATGCTGTGGAATTACTCCAGAAAATCGTTGATTCCGGGATGTCAGATATTCATTGGGCAGCATACATTAGAGCCGACAACTTAACACCGCAATTGTGTGAGTTGATGGTAAAAACAGGTATGAATTATTTTGAAATCGGTATTACTAGCGGTTCTCAAGAACTAGTCCGCAAAATGCGAATGGGTTATAATTTACGAACTGTTTTGCAGAATTGTCGTGATTTAAAAGCCGCCGGTTTTAATGATGTAGTTTCTGTTAATTATTCTTTTAATGTCATTGATGAACGTCCTGAAACTATTCGGCAAACTATAGCATATCACAGGGAATTAGAACGGATTTTTGGGGTTGATAAAGTTGAACCCGCTATTTTCTTTATTGGACTACAACCCCACACCCATTTAGAGGAATATGCTTTTAAAGAGGAGATTCTGAAACCGGGTTATGATCCGATGAGTTTAATGCCTTGGACTGCTAAAAAGCTTTTATGGAATCCTGAACCTCTGGGTTCTTTCTTTGGTGAAGTCTGCTTACAAGCTTGGCGACAAAATCCCAACGACTTTGGACGGGAAGTAATGAATATTTTAGAAGCCAAATTGGGTCGCGCTGATTTGGAAACGGCGCTTTCTGCACCTATACCAGAAAAACAGCTGGTGTCAATTTAAGTTCAGGTGATGAGAAATCACCGCTATGCGGACTATTAAAACTCAAAAAACCCTAATTTCATGTTACAAGGTTCAATTCTCCAACAGTTAGAAGCTTCCCACCGTCATAGTTCGCGCCCAATTCATTTTGGGGTGTACTATAAGAATACCTTGGTTGCCCTCTGTCATGCTTTAGAAGACCATATTTTAACTAGAAATAATGCTCCTTTGGTAATTACGGCTTTCCAAGAGGGTAAATGGTATTTAGAAGAAGCGGTCAGATATGCAGATATCGCTCAACACAGCCAACAAATTGTCATTATGGCCGCTGCTGACGCTGGTTTTGCTGAACATCCCACTAGTCAGTTAAGTAATGTTAATCTGGTAGCATTGGCAACAGATGATCCTGTGGCTCAGGAATGGCATTTGATGATTTTATCACCAGATTACACGGCGATGGTAATTTGTCAAGAGTTATCCCCAGATGATTATGGGAGTGAGGGCTTGCCAAGTTCAGATTTAGAGCGGAAATTCTACGGTTTATGGACATTTGAGCCGAAATTAGTCCAGGAAACCGCAGAATTAGCGATCGCGCATATCCAAGACTATCATCCCGAATTAGCACTGAAACTTACTCAATATAAAGAGGCAATTCATACACATATATCTTCATCAGCGGATGTGGCTACTGTCGTAGCCCGTGTTGTTGATTACCTGAAAACAGGACAGGACAACTTATCTATTCCCGTAGCATCTCATCGAAAATCTCTGGATCGTAACTTGGTATCTAATGAAATCCAAGCATTTTTACGGATGGCGCAATTGATTGATCTAGCAGATATCAATCACCATGGTGTAGCCACGGAAGTAGCATCTGTAGTAGAAACAATGGGGCAACTGTTAGATATACCTGCATGGCAAATTAAAAGATTACGTCTTGCGGCTTTGTTACATCGGATAGGTTCACTGCAAAACGTTGAGAGTTTGATTACTCCTAGTCACTTAACCACGGCTTATCCAGAAAAAGCGCCTAGTTGTCCTCTGGCTTGTCCCCTCGTACCAGGAGCGCAAGCATTACGAATTATGCCACGACTACGGGCAATAGCGCAAATTATCACCCATCAAACCGAATGGTGGAATGGAACTGGTGAACCTGCTGGTTTAGCTGGTGATGATATTCCTTTAGAATCACGAATTTTGTCACTGGCAGCAGAATTTATTATACAACTTAATCAGTATAAATATTTAGGTAAAAGCGAAGGGGAAATATTTTCTCAAGCTTTAGATCAGTGTCGGCAACAACAATCTAGCCGCTTTGATCCTAAACTTGTAGATACCTTAAGTTTATTAGTCATGGGCTTACAACAGGGACTTGATTTATCCGTGATCAAACCGAAAGTCGGCGGCGGTTTGTGGTTACTTGATTCTCGTTGGGATAGCCACAGCAAAAGTAGTGAGCAGATTTCAGTATACAGCACACCAGGGAGAATTTACGGATGATTAGCAACAATAAACAACTTGCCGGCGCAAATTTAGAGGATGAGGATCTATCTCACTTAGATCTAAGAAAGATAAATTTAACAGGGGCGCATTTAGTAGGGACTAACTTTAGTGGTTCTCAATTGGAGGGTGGCCATTTTGCCGGAGCCAACTTAATGGGTGCAAATCTGCAACAAACTGACTTGCGGGCGAATTTAATTGGTGCAAATTTAATGCAAGCTGATTTGACCGGTGCAGATTTACGTGGTGGCAATTTGAGGGGTAGTAACTTGATGGGAGCAATCCTGAATGATGCGTCTTTAGCTGGTGCTTTTTTAAGCGGTGCTAATTTGATGGGTGTAAATTTACAAAGTAGTGATTTACGATGTGCAGATTTACGAGGTGCTAATTTAACGGGGGCTAATCTCAAATGTGCAGACTTAAGCGGTGCAGATTTGCGAGGAGCTTTACTGACTGAAGCGAATCTTGAAGAGGCTGATTTGCGAGGGGCTAACTTAGCAGGAGCGGATTTAACTGGAGCGAATTTACTTTGTGCGGAAGTAGATGCTGTGAAGTTAAATGGCGCAAGTTTAGATAAGGTATGTATGGTGGGTACAGTTTTAAAAACTAGTACCGAATATATGGTAAAATAGTTTATCTTTTTTTTTCATGCTTATTTGCCTTTTAGTAAAAAAGGGATTCGTATAAGCAATGCTGCCGGGGGGTTCTATTAAGGGTTTGTAACAGTTGTGGTTTTTGTATCTCACTCAACCGATAACCCTATTTCGGTTACTGTAAATACAAGAGTTTTCTCTTATAATTCTAAGCTTTAACATTAGACCTCTTGCAAAATTAATTTTATGTTATGATTGAGGGCTGTGTTAATTTTAGATAAAAGTTAGAGTTACACGGCTATGGTTGAATTTGCGATCGCAAAGAACACCAAAAATACATAAAACCTAAAACCTCCTATCGTACCACAGAAACAATTGTGCAAGAGGTCTATTAGCCTAATGTCAAGAATATCGTAATTGACTTTTGTGAATGAAAAGGAAGTTTAGATTAGCTTGGCTGGTTTTGGCGATCATGTCTGGGTTAACGGGCATAATTCCCATTAACATAGGAATTACTTTTTACCAAACTCACTCTCAAATTGACTTGGCAATTTTTGAATAACAAATTCTAGAACTGAAGCAGCCATCTCCAACGCCTCCTCAGCTTCGTATCTTTCCGGCTCAATCGCATCTCCTGGATAGCGGAATTCTGTCGCATAAGGGGTCAAGGTATCAGCCACATCTTTCAGATCGTGAAAACCCGGTTCAGACAATGAACACATATCTAACAAAACATCCAAATCATGGGTTTTTCTGACTGCCCGCTCTTGATATGTCAAATAAGCCTTTAATGCCTTTTCAGCAGCTTGTTGACAATGGTAAACAACTGCATCCAAAAGAGATTCTTCATTTTTAATTAGCACATAGGCGGCCTTTAAATCTCGCTGGCTCTTGATTAACCACTGTCTAGTTTCTGCAAATTTTGCATCATCCATACAGGAGTTTACCTTGACGGATTATCTGATTGACTAGTGAGTTTGCTACACTAGCCTTGAGTTCAACTTCTGAGCGGGTCATCACCAGAATATCTTTTGGGATACCAATACCGCGCAAGGCCTTATATGCATGACGCGCTCGACGATAGCGAGGTTCATCTGATTTTGATATTATCACCAATAAGTCAATATCGCTATCCTCTGTCGGTTCACCGTAAGCATAGGAGCCGAAGAGAAAAATCTGTTCTGGTTCGAGTGCAGTCACAAGCCGATGAGTAATTTCATTTAGAAAATGAGTGCTTAAATACTTTACAGCCATATAATTTAACTTATAAGAAGATGAGCTAAGAACCCCGGAATTGATGCCTAAAAATCCCAAAAATTTTTAGGTATCAATGTCTTTTAAGCCGGGGATTTACTCCCCAGTTATAAGTTGATTATATTTGATGTTATCATCTCAATTGAGAGGAGGGGAGTGTCAATAGTTCGATTCTTAATTGGAAATGGTGAAAATTTTGATGGATTGGCTTAAATCTGAAAAATACCAACTTAATCATGTTTTAGCAGCACGTTCTCGTTTGGGAGAAGGACCAGTTTGGGACTCAACCAAAGGTCTGCTTTATTGGGTGGATATATATAACCATAGGGTAAATCAATTTGATCCCACAACTGGAGAGAACCTTTTTTTTGATGTGGGAGATGTCGTCGGTTCGATTGCGATCGCAGGTCAAGATAGACTCATTATGGCACAACGCCATGGATTAGCCTTTTTGCATCTTAAAACAGGGAAAACAAGTCCGCTTATTGCAATTGAAGCGGATATGACAGACAATCGCTTTAATGACGGTAAATGCGATCGCCAAGGTCGTTTCTGGTTTGGTTCTATGTGTCCAGGTAAAAATCAGGGTAGCCTTTATTGGTATGATCCTGATGGTTCATTGCATTTAATGGAGACAGGATTAACCATTGCCAATGGTTTGGGGTGGAGTCCAGATGAAAAGATTTTTTATTTAACCGATTCTGCTCAACAAAAGATATATGCTTACAACTTTGAAGCAGCAACAGGTAGAATTAGCGATCGCCATATTTTGGTAGACTTAGCCGGTGAGTCTTTTTATCCTGACGGGCTGACTGTAGATAGTGAAGGGAATATTTGGTCAGCAATGTGGGATGGTTGGTGCGTAATTCGTTTTAATTCTCAGGGTGAGGAAACCTTACGGATACCCTTACCTGTGCAACGTCCGACAAGTTGTACTTTTGGTGGTCAGGATTTGCAGACGCTTTATATTACGACAGCTTCGGTTGGTTTAAGTGAGGAAGAAATTCAGAAAAGTTTCTACTCTGGCGATTTATTTGCTCTCCAGACTGATATAACTGGATTACCTACTGATAATTTTAGGCTTTAAGACTAGCCTAATGTCAAGAATATGGTAAGTGACTTTCGTGAATGAAAAGGAAAAGGAAAAGGAAAAGGAAGTTTAGATTAGCTTGGCTGGTTTTAGCCGCCGCCCTTGGTTTATCTACCATAATTCCTGTGAGGATAGCGATAGCTTTTCACCAAACTGCCGTACCCCAAGCAATTTTTGTATTGGGAGGTGATTATAAAAGAATGGAATTTGCCGCCCAGCTTTGGCTATCGCACAAAGATTTAGATATTTGGGTTTCTGATTGTGACTATAACCTAAATTATAATCGCCGCATTTTTCAACGGTTTGGTGTTCCCAATCGCCAATTGCGGTTTGATGGCAGAGCTACGGATACAGTCACTAATTTTACATCTATGGTAGACAAGTTTGCTGCTCGGAAGATACAGCATATTTATTTGATTACATCAGATTATCATATGAGGAGGTCAAAAGCGATTGCTACTATTGTCCTTGGTAGTCAAGGGATTGTGGTTACACCTCTTGCTGTACCTTCATGGGGAGATAGGTCAGAATCTTTGGTGCGGGTGTTGCGAGATTGTGGGAGATCGCTTTTGTGGATTTTTACAGGAAAGACAGGAGCCAGTTTTAATCCTCGTCTTCTGGTAAAGATTTCTAAGTATAATGGGTGATTAAATTCCATAAATTAGCTCATTGCGGATAAAATAGATCTAATTTAGCGGTCAGTGTATCACCATAAATGACTAAAAACCCTTTTGATCAATTTTCCAAACAGTTATTTGCAGAATTTCTATCCTCCTTGGGTGAGGTGCGAATAAATTATGAAATACCTGGAGAACCCAGATTTGTCGTTTGGTTTACACCATCGACTCAACAGCATCAGTCAGAAAATTTCGGTATTTTAAATAAAATTGCTGTAACCAGTTGTTTATTAGAACCCTTTCGCAAGCAACCAACAGAAAGAGAAATCCGCAGTTGTTTAGCCAAACTATTCCACCTAGAAGCAGATTTACAACGTCAAGCCAAACGAGATAAAAAAAGTATTCCTGACCATGAACTACCAAGATTGTGGATTATTGCTACTTCTTGTTCTGATAAACTGCTGAATAAATTTATGGCCAGTGAGGATGAAAACTGGCTGCCAGGTATTTACTTTCCGTCACCATTACTGCTGACTGGAGTAATTGTGATTGATAAGTTAGCGAATACTCCAGAAACTCTCTGGTTGAGGATTTTAGGTAAAGGAATAATTCAACAAGCTGCAATTAATGAAGTAATTGCTTTACCCGAAGATGATAGAAAACGCTATACTATTTTAAAGTTGTTAGGGACTTGGAAGATTACTATGGAAATAAGCAATGAGATTGATGTTGAAGATAGGGAGTTAATAATGAATTTAACACCGGCTTATTTAGAGTGGGAACGGATAACGGAACTTCGTGGTTTAGAGCGCGGTAAGGAAATAGGCAAGGAAATAGGTAAGGAGCTAGGTAAGGAACAGGAAAGACGGCAAATAGTAGAAAACCTGCTTTTAGCTCGATTTGGCTTTATAGACGAGCAATTAGCGGCAGTTGTTCAGCCTGTATTAAATTTAACACCTCACGAATATACTACCTTGCTGTTGCAGTTGTCTAGTTTATCTCGTGAGCAGTTATTATCCCGATTTCAATAGACCTCGGAGGGAGAAATCAGTTTCCTGCCTATATCAAGTTAAAATCCTTATTCAATTCAGCAAGGTCGATTATCACTTCAGATTCTCCTGGTTACTTAACCAAGTATCTAGGTCTGTGGGGTTGATAAAATCAAGGAGGACTTCTCCTAATGCTTCCAGCATGGGAACGGATAAAGTGCGAATTTGGGTTTCTTGATTTGGGGTCATTACTCCAAAACGACGTTTTAACTGACGGATAATCAGTTTCGCTTCCCCTTCCTGTCTACCTTTTTGCTCACCTTCCTGTCTACCTTTTTGCTCACCCTCCTGTCTACCTTTTTGCTCACCTTCTTGTCTACCTAATTGGAAAACATCTTGATAAAAACGGGTTTGAGTAATATCAGCGGTTTTTAGGTCTAACATTTTTAATATTTCCTCCAAACTCAGGTTAGGGAATTTGTTTACCAGTATAGCTTCAACTAAATCAAGTTTTTGTCTAAATTCTGCTTGACTTTTACTACTTTCTAGTAGGTTTTGAGCGGCTTGAACGGTTTTTGTTTTCGGGAGGATAATCAGTTGCAGTAATGCTAAATTGGGACTGAGGGGATTTTGATGTAGCAGGTCTTGTAAGTAGAGTCTTTGGACTTGTTTATCTAACTGGAATTGGTAAGGAATTTCTGAACCCAGGTCATGACGACGGGATTTGAGAATTAGCAATCCTCGCCAGGGTCTGATAATTTTATACTGTTTAAGATAAAGGTAAATTTCTGCAAAGTAGCGTCCATAAAAGTCTGTATCTGGTTGCATTTGCGCTTCTAGAAAGACTAGGGGGAGGTTGGGGTCATT
Source organism: Dolichospermum sp. FACHB-1250 (assembly GCF_014696335.1). NCBI lineage: Bacteria > Bacillati > Cyanobacteriota > Cyanophyceae > Nostocales > Aphanizomenonaceae > Dolichospermum > Dolichospermum sp. FACHB-1250. The sequence goes on along the minus strand of NZ_JACJPZ010000004.1, from coordinate 77,953 downwards.
TTCTACGGGGGTTAAAATCCCATCATGGCGAAATTCCTGTTCTTTAATGACTGGTGCTGAGTAATCGAATTGACAATCTGGGGGGGATTCCAGGGAGGAGTTCGGCGAGAAGACCTGGTTGATTGAGAAATATGCGGTAAAATAGCTTATCGGTCTTCATGCTTATTTACATTTGAAAACATGAGCGATCGCAAAGTACTGCTGCAAGCATCTCGCATAAGCACTGCTGAGAGGGGTTATATTGAGGGTTGGCAACAGATGTGGTTTTTATATCTCACTCAAGCAACAACGGTATTTCGGTTACTTCAAATACAATAGTTTTCTCTTATAATTTTAGGGTTTAAGATTAGCCTAATGTGCAGCACTGACGCGATCGCTTTTCACCAAACTTCCGTACTCAAGCAATTTTCGTGTTATACTAAACATGGGTGAGATTTAAACTTTGTTCCAGTATAGCGAATTTACTGCATTGAATATTTTAAATATCCCTAAACCAATTAATATTGTTACACAAAGTGTTGTATATTCTTGCAACTCATCATGATACTAACTATATCATAGAGACTTTATGTAATAAGCAACATCATTGATAATTTTATCCCATTGTAAACAATGTCTATAAAATTCAAAACTGTTTTTTGATAGAGAATTTCTCAGGTCTGAATCAGTAACCAGTAATTCAACGTATTTTGTAAATACACTCACGTCTTTAGCTGGACTTATAAACCCTGTCTCTCCATGTTTAACCATTTCTGGCAAACCACCCACATCGGAAACTATTACAGGACAGGCATTATAATATGCAACTGGAATCATGCCACTTTGTGAAGCGTCAATGTATGGCAATACTAATACATGAGAAGATAATAACATCTCATCCATTTCATCATCCGAAAGAAATTGATTGACCACATTTAATCTTTTCAATTTCTTAATTTTTTCAGTATAGGGTGACAAATCTCCATAACCAGCCAGCAGAAATTCACAATCAATTTTATCTTCGAGCGTTGCTATTATGTCAAGAAAAATGTCTATACCTTTATATTTATCAATTCTACCTATCAAACTAACAAACTTTTTCCCAACTTTTGATTGAGGTAAATTATCTCTACTAATAGTCCTATTTACTCCATGTAGATACGAGAATATTTTAGAGTCGGGCAGAGAAAAATGTCTTTTAGCAGATGATTTGAGGTAATCCCCATAAACAGTTATATGATCAGATAAATTCACCTGAGTTGTTTGAAAAGCATCTATAAAAAATCCATTTTTCGTATTTGCGTGTGGAGTGACATCATGAATATGTGAAACTAGTCTTAACTCCATATCAGGTAATAAATTAATTATTCTTACTGCAAATGCAGTCATAGCGTTAAGAGGATGAGCAGATATAAAATATATGACTACTTTTTTTTCCCTGGCTATTATAGCCATAATCTTAATAATTTTAAATATATTAAACACATCTAGAGCCATACGAATATGGCTACCAGATTCAGAAATACCAATTATTTTGGGATCATTAACACCTTCAGCATATTCTTTGTCAGTCAATACATAAACATTGAAATATTTGGAAAAATTTATTCGATAACAGTCCAAAATAAGTTTCATTCCTATTTTAGCGTTGAAAGCAATTAAAATTAATTTGTGCATAATTTCTGTCCATCTAACAGGCTTTTCTGAGTGAAAAATTTTCTCTTTTTCTTGTGAGCTAAAGTTATAATATATGAGAAATTTGGCGAAGCCGAAATAAGTTTATCAAACTCAAAAATTTCATATCCTAAAATTTTGCCCTATGTCTGTGTCTTTTTTTCTCTGTGTAATAAACACTATAAAACCAGGCTGACATTTAACATACAGAATTTAAGATAATTTTTGCCGTTTTCTGCAATGGATCTTCACCATCAAAATAGAAAAAGTTTTGGAACTGAGATTTTAACTTGTTTTCACACTCGTTTTCTAGGATAGAATTGTTATTGATAAAATCAACTAACTCTTTAACATCAGCAGTTTTTACTCTGCAAATATCTGTAAAATATGCAGGTATTTCATGACCTTCAAAATCCCACAACAGCACATTTGTATTTACCATTGCTATGACTGCCACCACAGTTGAATAGTGACCTATATAATGGCTACAATGAGGAATATTATTATTGCAAAATTCCGCGTTATTAAATTCTTTTAACTGCTTGTATAAAGATACATCACTTCTTGGGTGCAGTTTTATATATATTTTTTTATCATTTGGTATGCTAGAAGACAAAATATTGATAAAATTCAAAAAATCATTTCTAGGTAGTCTCCCATCTTCCACTAAGGTCTGAGCAATATAACAAATTGAATCTTCCCGAATCAGACTACTAATATCCTTAACTTTAATTAAATCTGGATAACCAATTACGTACTGAGACTCGTCTGAATATCCAAACTGTTGTCGATGGTATTCTTTCCAAAAATTACCGTATACTAGAACTTTATCTACATTAATTTTGTTTTTATCGATTGAACCAGTTATATTTTGTCCAAAAACTAAATTTTTAATGTAGTATTGTAAGTATTTTATTTTATCTTCTTCGACTATTTCAGCTATAGTTAATGCATACATTATATATCGTAAAGTTTTTACAAGTTTTTTCAAAAAAAGTGATGGTTCCCTTTTAAGGAATGGAATATAAAGACCATGCTGGAACATAAAAGTTTTTATCTTCAATGTTTTGGCAAGACTTATATATGCTGAATCAGGAATCCTTTGAGCCATGACTATTAGAGCATCTGGCTTAAATGTAGTCAATTTATGATTAATATTTGTTTTACTTGGGAATCCACTATAAATAATTTCTGAATTGGCTGGTAATTTTTTCAAAATTTCTTTTTCAGAAGCACCATCTTTTTCGTCATAAATAAATTGATATTTATTACCAGGACACAAATTTTCAATAGCATGAGCTATTGATGCTGGATGCCTAGTGTGGCTGGAAAGATGAAGGTCGAAAAACGAAAAGTTAGGCATTTCTTGCGTCTCACTATAATTCAGTATTTATCTTACTTACCGTAGAACAAATTTTTCTCACAGCGGCCTATTTGAACTTGATTGCAAAAGGAGAACTGATTTTGAAAAATGTCTTTAAAAGTAAAAGTCTGTTGATAATATTTATGATGAACTTATCAAAGGGATTAGTAGCGTACTTACTGCGTATTTGTGACTGTTCTGCCATGCCTCCCTTTGAAGCACCAGCCGGTGCAGATTTTGCCACCGTTACAGACAGATAAAATATTTCCACCTCCCTCAGCATCCTAATAAATACGTCATAGTCCATAGAATGTTTGAGTGATTCATCAAATTTGTAATTCTTGTGTAAATTGGTTTCACAAAAGAAAGCTTGATGAGGCAAAAACATAAAATATTTGAGAAAATTTGATGGTAGTTTTGGTGGGCTATACACAAACTCTTCTCCTTTTACAAATACAATTCTACTACCAACCGCGCATTTCCACTTATATTTTATATAACTACTAACTACCTCAGAAACTACACTTTTTGAAAAAAACAAGTCCCCAGAATTTAAAAAAAAGATTAAATCCCCTGTACTTCTGTCTAGACCTTTATTAAAGGCACTTGATATACCATTATCCGGTTCTGAAACATAAGAAAAATTTTTAGTATGTTGATAAGACTGCAAAATTTCTCTCGTTCCATCATTAGAATCACCGTCTACAATGATATGTTCAATATATTCATAATCTTGTCCTTTGACTGAATCTAATGTTTTCAATAAACCTTGAAAATCATTTCTTGATATTGTTACTATGGAAATTAAGCAATTACTCATATAAATATGTTTCCAAATACGTAAATTTTATCTCACTATTACTAGATATTTATTTTGCTAGGATCACTCCACAGAAAGCTTTTGTAATTATCACGGCTTTTGTTTCTCATGAAGTTTTTCACTATTTTTCACTAGTACCGTGTGGTGTAAGTGAATGAACCATTATTAAGCCTTGTAATCAATCAAATTTTCGTAGCCTTTAATGGTCATATTATTTATGCCGTGTTGTACTAGGAGAGTCAACATTCAACGTTTCTACAGACTGAATATAATTCAAATTCAATTCTGTGCAGAAGTCAAGCCATCCTTTCATCTCAGTCCACCCTGATACAAAAATGAAATCTAACCCTGCTTGAGTAGCAGCTATGTAATCGTATCGACTATCACCTAAAAATAAAGCAGGTGTGATAATGTTTCCCTGCTCTTTTTCCCGATAAAGAATGTGTTCTTTGGTGTCAGGACTACCAAAGATTCCACCATCAAATAGATGATCAATACCTCTTGCTGCAAAGACTTGACGAAGTTCAGATTGATCCCCTCCTGAAGCCACTAACCAGCGAGTATCAGGGAGGTGATTGCGTAGTTTTACTAGTCCTGGGGCAACTGAACACTCCAGTAAACCGGATCTAACAGCGGAGGCATAAGCTGACAGCAAATCATCTAATGTTTCAGATTTATCACATTCTCCCACAAGATTTTCGAGAAAATACTTAAACTTGCGATAGCGGGAAATTCCCCCATTTTGAACATGGTAATCTACTAGGGCTTGAGCAGCAGTTTCACCGTATGGTAATGCCGCTTGGTAGAAGGCTTCTGTTTTCAACTTATTGGAGTTTAGAATTACACCATCACAGTCAAATACCAATGTTTTGTATTCTGATATTTCAAATTTTTGCATTTTCATGAAAATCTATTCAAAATAAGCTCATTAAATCAACCCTGCGTACTTATTTATTAATCGCTTTAAATATTGTTTCAGCCATCATAAAATCATCTTCCCAGTCAATATCAATTTTCTTGAAACCACTCAATTCAAATAACCTTGGATTTACTCCTATTCTATTGCGAGTTTGATGATAGTTTGAGACACTTGAAATATAAAAAGCATGATTGATTTCGTATATTGGATCTATATCTTGCGTATTTGGCCAGGGATTTTTAGAGGTATCAACGTTAGAAATCTTTTTCTTTTGAGCATCCCACGTAAAAAAATGATGTTTTGTAACGCTCATTAATGAATCGTATTCATCATTTAAAGCTTCAAAATACTCTTTTGCAGCTTTTGAGTAGTCAACATCATTGACAAATGGTGCTGTTGTATGTACCCAAAATATATGTTCCGTGTTAACTACAGTCGGAACATAGCTAATTAAATCTTGAACAAGTGTATCTGATCGACAGAGTTCTTCTGGTCGTTGCACTATTCTGATTCTACTTAACCCATTCAAATTATCTGCGATCCGTATTACTTCTGGATCATCTGTTGATACAACAATTTCTTCGCAGAATGTACACTCTAATAATTGTCTGAGCTTTAGTTCAGTTAAACCACCTTCAATATTTGCAAATGGGCGGGTATTTTTATTTTTTACTCTTTGAGAACCTTTTCTGACTGGAAGAAAGAAACTGAGTTTTTGAATCATTTTAAGCAACCTATAGTACAAAGGAATAAATGGAAGTTTGAGGAATCTGGTATCGAGTCGGCGTTACAGCCGTTAGAGGAATCGCTCCCGGTGCTTGCATATATTGCTTTAGCAAAGCATCCATTTCATTATTTCGTGGATCATCAGCTCTATATCCATCAAATCCAGCTAACAAAATACGGGATGCTTGTCCACTTGTAGCAACTGCCAAGGCATAAGCAATCACTAATGAAGTCGGTAAACTACAGTAGTTATTTTCAAAGCGGAAAGTATTTGCCTCAACTGTAAGACCAAAATCTAATAGCTTCTTACCCTCTAGTGCATCAAGTACAGTATCTGGCAACATTGATGCTGGAGTTACTAAGGGTTGCGGCAAAGTCCTATGTTCGGTACAATCTGCGAGAAGGCGCACAGGATGACAAGCAGCCCGAATCTCAATAAGTTCAGGCGCAATGTGGATTTGGGTATTTAATGCAATCACGCAAGGACGCTGATCACGAATGTAATCCTCTATAGCGTGCTGATGATGTGCAACACCAGGACCAGTTCCTAGAATCAAGACCTCTCGCCCTGCAATCAAACTGGCGGGTGTCCATGTACCTCGTGGTTCGCCAACATAGAAGTGTCGACCAGCCTCAAGTGTATTAAGATTAAATCTTTTTCCGCCTACGGACTTTAAGTGATCAATTACTGCAAGTATATCTTCCTCTATATAACGGGCATCGGTAAGCATTTCCTGAATATAGGTGGGATGAATACCATATTTACCAGCTAGGTAGTAATAGCTATTGGTTCCCCAACCATATTGGTTCTGCATCATACTAAAATACTTACGAATAACTGTCATCAAAGGCGTGATATTACAAGGGCAATTCTGCCTTATTGGTGCTAACTCAATCGCAAGGTATTCAGTTTTTACGTTACCAGCACCTCTTCCCATACCCGTGACTGTTCCATCAACCCAGCTTACACCCTCCTGCACTGCACGCAGGGAATTGGCCAAGGCTTGCCCCATATTGTCGTGGGTGTGAATCCCTAACTCACCTTGCCAAACTGTTTGCAATGTGTTAATGATTTCAGTCGTGTCTTCAGGGTTCATACTACCCATACTATCGGCAAAATAAAGCACGTCTAACGGATACTGATTTGCCAGATGAGCTACATCTGTAATTTCTTGTATGCTGCGATCAGCAATTTGCATTAAGTTAATACCAACTACATAGCCTTGCTCTTTTAGCCATTGACAACCTGGCAACACAGTGGCAAATTCATGGAAGTGGCAAGCAATTCGCACTAAAGTAACTAGGGATTTGGATGCTGGTTTAAACAAATGCGCGAGCGCACCAACTACACCATCAGGATGTTTAACAAGTTCACTGCCATTAACCATAACCCCAATTTTGAGGTTTTCTGGAATATCAAACTGACTGATGAAGTTCTCTGTCGTGTATGCACAACCACCTTTAAACCCCTTGCGATCAAACGACCTAAAGCCTAACTCAACATAATCAACAGAAATAGCAGACATTGCCTGGAGATATTCCTTGATGAGTTGGGGATTAAAATCCCACTCGTTGTAGTATCCTCCATCCCGGAGGGTACAGTCAATCATTTTAATTTTATCCATAGCAGTTTAACCTCTTTACTTTTACAGTACAGCATTGTATTATCATGATTTCACTTCAAGGGTAGTAGGAAAAATATATTTCAGAAAAACACAAGTAATTATATGGCTAGTTTAGATCAAATTTCATTAAGAAGCACAGCTTTTAGCGTATAACATGAGAATCTTTGCATTTAGCGGGTAATCTCCAATACTCATAGTAGGAGTTTGACAGTTTTCGGAGATGTCTATTGTGAAAATAATAATTGAAAGTATCCTGTAATTGTTGTAGATAGTTCTTGATTTTCAAAAAAAGTTAGGTAATTATTTTCATTAAGTAACGCAATAGCAAAATATATTGATCTTACAATAATCCATACTAGTAATATAAAACTATAGATGTTTATTGAACCATCAAGTTTACCAGAATAAATAGGAATAATGTAAAAAAAACCTGGTAAGCAAAAAAATAACGCACTTGCCCTCATATTAAACCCAAAAGTATAAACAGCGGCGTAAAAAAATAACATAATAAAGAAAATTCCCACCCATCTAAAAAATATTAATGAATTAAATTTATTAAATTCAGAATTCAATAAAAATATTGATATAACTGAGTAGTCAAGTATCGAACGTAGCTGGTTCCTAATGTTAAAATGATCTTGATTAAAATTAGCAGATTGCGCACCAGAATAACTATTGATCTTTGAAGTAAAAATATCTTGAGACAAAGCAAATTCTACAAAATTTTGGAAAATTACACTAGAAAGTGGTAATACTATAAGTATAGCAATTAATGAAATATTTTTTTTATTATTTAGTATATCTGGAAGTTTGAACACTTTGAAAAAGTGAATCAAATAATGAGTTATTTTTTCATAAATAAATACTCCAATTATTGATAAAGAAGAATTGTGAGTAAAATAAGCAATACAAATTAGGGATACGGATTTAATGTAGTTACTTATATATAAGCTGGGTATGATAAAAATAAAAGAATAAAACTGTGGCATCCAAAATAACTGATAATAATAGCCATTAGACATTATATTGATCAAAATTATCATTGGATACAATTCAGGGACAAATATCACTGAATAAATAGTTATTGCGGTGTTGATAGTTGCAGATTGAAACAGCAAAAAACTGAACTCATCGCCACTTGTTAGTTTACTAACAAATTGAGAAAGAATGAAAGCAACTGGTTCTTTGTTTGTATCAAAGGCATCAACAGTATGGAATAATGGCTCATAGTAAAGCAACTTATAAACCCTAATATATACATCTGTATCACCAAATGGCGTTATGCTAGCATTGTAAATAATTATAGTAAATAGCACTAATATTAATGGAATTAAGTTTTGGAGGAAAAGTATTTTTCTGTCTATTATTTTATTTCCAGAGATATTAATTTGACAATATAGTAGAAGAAAGAATGTTCCTATTATTGGAATAATAGACCAGAGAATTAAAGAAGTTGCTAGAATGAGATATTTAGCTTGGTAAAGTTTAGCAAAAACCTGGTGTAAAGCCATTCCTGGCACTTTATGGTTTATACTTTCGACAAAGATCATAATTAATTCTCCTAAGTATCATAGATGATCTTAAAATCATGATTTTGTCGTTACCTCAAAATCATGATAGCGCGACAGGATTGTTTAAACTAGATTAGTCATAAATTTGTATAATCAACCTCCTCTTATGACTTATAGTATATATTTTTATATATATCAAGATAATTTTGAGCTTGTATTTCTAAAGAAAAGTTATTCTCAACTTTCTCACGACCATTAACGCCTAACTTCTGTAATCTTTCCTCATCCTCCAATACCCAAGCAATTCCTCTAGCTAAGTCTTCTACATCAAAAGGTTTAGCCAAATAACCATTTTTTTGATGTTCTATCATATCACACATACCGCCAATATCAAAAGCCACGCAAGGAGTACCACAAGCTAAAGACTCCATAACCGTGTTTGGTAAATTATCTTGCACAGAAGGAGCAAGAAATACATCCGCCGCTGCATAAACTAAGGAGAGAGAAATATCATCATTTAATCTACCTAAATAATGTGATTTAAAGCCAAGTTCAGTAGGGTTTTTAGGTTGAGAAGATCCAAATACAACCAATTCTACTTGCTCTCCCCACCCAGATTGGGTGAGATTTTGTAAAGCTGATTGTAGAAAATTAAAACCTTTTCTAGGATCGCTCGTTGCACTCATAGCTCCAAACAGAACAAGTTGCTTATCTTCAGGTAAACCGAGAATAGATCGCGCTACAGATTTTTCGATTGGTTTATACTGTTTCGTATCCAGTCCATTAGGAATAACCTCAATTCTGACATTTTTTAGTAAGGAACTAGAAGCAGCACATTTAGCTAACCAATGGCTAGGAGTAACTATAGTTAAATTTAAGTCTTGCCATGCCTTGGCTTTACGTTGCCAAATCCAGCGCGATAAGTCTTTTTCCCTATTGCTGTGTAGTTGAGGACAAGCCCCACAGGAGTTTGTGTAATTCATACAATCTCCGTTGTAGTGACACCCTCCTGTAAATGCCCACATATCATGCAGTGTCCAAATTATGGGTTTTTTGAATTTAGCAATAGTCTCTATTTTTAGAGAGCCACCATTAATCCAGTGTAAATTAATCACATCAGGATTAATTTGAGCTACTTTTGCGGCTAGGTTATCTGGTAGCCATTGAACGGAATAAGTAGAGCGATCGCGCTGGGGATAAATTTGTAATGGTAGACTATCGAGAGTGGGTTTTAATTTGCCAATACCTTTACCTAGTTTGCTTGCTGGAGAAATTACTTTGTAATCATCACTCTGCTTGTTTTGTACAAGCATTTGGGAATCTACACCAATACTTTTTAAGCCTTGATGTAAACGATAAGTAGCGCGGGCAGCACCCCCATTAATATCATTAGTGCTAATTAGCAGTGGTTTAATCATTAAACATTTATGGATTACATCATATAAGTCAGACATGAAACTCTTAATTTGCCAGCTATTGTATGGATTTACAGCAATTTAAGTGCCTCAACAAATGGGGACTTACTACCCCAGTGCGTTTTCATTCTCGGAGGTAAATTCGAAAATCATTTCCCCAAAACCCTTTCCCACAGGTCAATAAAAACTTTTTTTCCTATGATTAATTAATATCAAAAACAAGTACAAATATTGATTGTCAAAATTGATTGTCAAAAGGTTCTGGCCATCGCACGCAATTTTAGAAAATGAAAATCCTCTGCTTACTACCCTGCCCTGGGGTGTTCCTTGTTCAGGAAATTCTGGGTTAACTCCGGCTTTAAGCCATCGGAAAATTCCTAGTCTTATACTCTTGGGATCGATGAGTCTATCCATAATGGCGGTGTGGTTTATCCTGTCGAAGCATTTTTCAATATCGAGTTCTAACACTCGTTTGAAATCGTTTACTTAAAATTGTTTTTTCCACTGATTAATATTATCCCAAGGTAATTGGATGTGAGTAGCATTGGCTGAGTCTATCCAATTCTTTATACCTTCCCAATCATTTCTAGGAACTACAGGTAAGTTAGTATCTTTAGAAATTTCGATAGCTCGGTTATCAACCGCTAGAATCAAACTCCGCTTTTTGCGCTGTAATGCCCGAACTCCAGCGTGTAATCGGGTGCCAATGTAATCAATGTCGAGATTTAATACTTCATCTAATGCTTGTAAACTCGGGTTAATATAGATTGCATTATCACCATAAATACTATACATATGATCGTAGTCTTTTGGTTGCTGTATCCAAAAATAAATATTTTTGTAATTCTCTTTGAGAATTTCTATTAGCTTGAAGTCAAATTCTTTATTTTGATTATACTCTGTGAAAGTAACTAAAACAGAATCTGTTTTCCTTCTGGGAATATCCGCACAATGCTCTTCAGTTAATGACCACATTGTTGGACAAGCAGTATTAACTACATTTTTGAATCCTATTGATTCCAATTGTTGTTTTGTATAATTATCTCTCACAGAGTGAAGATATTCTTTATGTAAAACTCTGCGATATAGTATTCCTGTGTATAAATTAGGAGTTTTCTGATACTGCCACCAACCTACACCCATTAGTATTACACTTTTAATAAAAAACGAATCTAATAAACTAATCTTCCACTGATTATAGGAGTTCATATTAGAAGATAAAAGATTTGTTCCTCCAACAATAGCATAATCACTATTTTGTATGGATTTATAGGATGATTTACCTATGACATCATGGGTCTGGATTTTTATAAAAAAATCACTTTTAAATAAGCTATTTAAGATTTTCTCAACAGCCTCCATTATTACTTGATCTCCCAAGTTTGAACTACAAATAGATGTATCAAAAATAGTAATTTTTTTCATGTTAATAACAAGTGAAGGTATTATTTATTGCCGAATTTCAACAACTTACTTTTAATCCTATCAAAAATATTTTTGTTTTTGATAAGCTTGTGAAATAATTTGCGATCATAATCTCTATCCACAACTGTGAACTTATTTATTTTCAGAGGAAACTCTATTTCAGTTGATTTAATATTTGCTACTGCTGAGTCAGCTGATTTTGTATGGGTTGCATCATTGCCAAAACCAATATTAGAAATTAAGTTAACAGAAGGAACAATTGATAAGCCAGACTGTACTAAACGAGCAAAGCCCCATTGATAATCCCATGTATCAATCATGCCATTAGAAACTTGCTCCCATATTTTTTTTCTATGTACATATTGTTTTTCACTAGCAAGAACATCACGACTGCGAGCTTTTACTTCAGTATCAGCCCACAATTTCATTTCATAGTCGTAATGCTTCCAAGCCCTTTTCCAGGATGCCCAACCCCAAATACCACCGTAGTAAGAAAAATGATAACTTTGAATAGTCGATTTCCAAGTTCCTAAATAATTAGTCCCGCTAACCATCATAATTCTTTCATCATCACGATATTTATCTAGTATAACCTCGCAAAATTCAAAGAACGTAGGGTCAGGTAAGCAATCATCCTCCAAAATAATAGCCTCCTCCACCTGATCAAACACCCAATCTATACCTGTTGATACGCGCTTGCCACATCCTAAATTAACATCTGAATAATTAGTCAATACCTCACATTCCCAATCCACACCCTCAATAATCGCCCTGGCAGCAGCACATTTTTCTGCTTCTCCCGGACGGTCTGCACGATGACCATCTGCAATGACCAAGAGATTGGGAGGTTTAGCTTGACGGATGGCTTCAAATACTATCTTAGTCGTATCTGGACGGTTAAATATGATAAATGCAACTGGAGTTTTCACAATTATTTCAATGAATAAATTACAACAAATTTACCAACTAAACGGTATAAGAGATTTAACCTGAATATTAAATATTTTTCTAGTTTTGGGATGAGTGGCATTACTCAAAAAAGAAGCAAATGCTTGAGAGATTACAGTAGCTATAGCTGCACCAACTCCACCATAACCAGGTATTAAAAGAAAGTTTAACACAATGTTTGTAATTGCACCAATGAGAGTTCTCCGCAGGGAAAACCCTGTTAAGCCCTCCGCTATAAACCAAGATGAAGTCCCTACCCCCATAAATACAAATAAGGATGACCAAATATGTATTGCTAATATATTTCCGGCTTCGGCATAATTGTTACCAAAAAGTGTTGTGATTAATGTACCAGAGATAAAGGACATTGGCACAGCGATTAAAATGGAAATTAACACCAACAGTCTAAGCAACTGTTTTATTCGTCTATAATATAGATCCTCACTTACTTCCTTAGCTGCATAAATCGCAGGAGCAAATGAAGAAGCAATAGCCACAGGAATAAAATACCATACCTCAGAAATCCTCGCTGCGGCAGAGTAAATACCCACAGATTTATTACCAATCATTTCTCCTAACATAATCTGGTCAATTTTCATGTAAATCATGATGGTTAAACCAGACAAGATCAAAGGCCAACTTTCTTTGAGAAGGGTCTTAGCAAGTGGTGAACTCCAAGGCCACAACCAAGGTGAATAACCCCTAACTCTGTAGGATATGATCAAACCAATTGCACCTAAACTTACCTCTCCTAATCCTGCCCAAGCAAAAGCAATTAATGGAGCATGAAAACTGATTAAGGCTACTTTAACTAAAGTAGTGATGACAAAAGCTGTATTTTTAGCAATGACAGTATACTTTGACTGTACCTGAGATTGAAACCAAAGGTCAATTGTATCAAAAGCCTGGAAAATCCCTACAGATGACAATATCGCTACTAGGGAAATCGTCAATTGGTCATCATGACGCACCGCAATAATAGAGCTAACAGCTAGTATTAAAGCGGCAACACCACCAAACAATTTCAGCCAGAAAGCTGTTCCTAAAATTTCCGCTCTCTTCTCAGGCTCTCGGACTATAGAGCGGACTACTATGGCATCTAAACCAAGGGTGGAAAGGGTACTAAATAAGGCGACAAAAGCAGTAGCATAGTTAAAAACCCCAAACTGTTGTACTCCTAAGTAGCGAGCGACCCAAACCCCCACAAATAACCCCACACCCATGCGAAGGATGCGGTCTGCAAATAACCAACCTGTATTCGCAATAATCTTTCTTAGACTATCACTTGATTTAAGAAATGACAACTTTTTTTTGAAATTTAATTTACTTAGCATGAGCCAATTTTCATTTTGGGCATATTTCCTGGCATAAATAACTAACTTTGTCCAAAAACATAGTTAAGTCCGGCAAATAATTTATCTAAATTAGATATACTATACTCTTGGATATTTTTAATAAAATCCTGTTCTCGCAGTTGTCCAAATTCCCATATTTTACCATTAGAAACAATACCATATAATAATTGTTCCGGTTGATTGTTTAGCTTCTGCGCGGCAATTAATTCGGCTAAACATTGTCCCCACCCTTCCTCAAAGTTGTCTTTTTTAGCTTCCACTAATATTAAATAAGGAGACTCAAAAACAATTTTGCCTCTAGGTGATCTTTTAGCAACAATATAATCAGGGATACCTGATAGTCTTTCATCAAAATTTAATGGCTGATGACTCCATATTAATAACTTATCTTTATACTTTTGCCAAATTTCAATTAAAATGGGAAAAATAACTCCTTCACAAATAGCATACTCTGAGTTAAATACAACTCCTTCCCGTAAAACCAATTCAAAACGATTACGAAAGTAATCATCAATTTCTAAGGGATTTTCTTGGATGAAATTCTCTTCTTGATAAGTTAAAGGAAAGTCCCCTAAGACTTGGGCAATATTTTTGTACTGATTATAAGACATGATTTTGGTCTTTGGGGAGTATGGTTTGTATGCCGGGTTATTTCATTCTAGATCAGGACTTACGCAACTGGCACATTGGTGGGGTGCGTCAGATATCAACAATATGTCTGTTTATTTGCAGGATTTTTGCAGTAGTAAAGCACCCTACAACATATTTTTGTTGTAAAACTTGCGTAAGTCCTATAGATTTTGCCAATGGTGATTTTAGATAAATTATTGATAGTTTTTTCGACTCTACTAGAGTTCATGGGGATTTATTCCCTTTGCCCGTAATTGTGCAAGCAACTTTTCCATTGATAAACTATCTATCTGTGGGTTATTTAGTTTAGGCAATGTTGATTCAGTCATATATCCTGCGATGGCATCCCCATAAGGACTAATTTAACATTGGTGGCGGGGAGATAACTTCTGTAAGGTATTGCTTAATTAAGCCATTCTCAACCAGCCAAATACATCATCAACAGTTAATTTTAACTCTACTCCTGCCAATACAGGCAGAATATCGGTTTTTTCCATCAGTATTGGTTGGCGATCGCATAAAAATACTAGAATACTTAAATCATCAGGATCAACAAACCATCCTAATTTACACCCATGCTCCATACAATGTAAGATATTCCCAATCACTTTATTTGATTTCTGTTCAGGAGCAAGAATCTCAATTACCCAATCTGGAGACTGTTCAAATCTATCTGGGACTTCTCCATTGGCCAGGAAGGGAATATGCTCCCATGTAAAAACTGCTATATCAGGAACAATTGAGCGATTACCAAAGCTACACCTGAGTTCAGGAAAAGCATAAGCAATTTTTTCAGATTCACTCACCAAATTAATTTGGCTGCCAAGTTTCCCTTGCAGTCGGCTGTGTCTTCCTTTAGGCATAGGTTTTTGAATAATGTCTCCAGCCAAGAACTCTAACGCGGGCTTGGTCTCCGGCATCATTAAGAACTTTTCTAAAGTAATATCTTTTGTAAGATATTTTACGGCACTGATGGTCATATATTTATGATTAGGGTAGCCGAGATACACAACTAACGTAGTTAACCAAGGTCAATCGGTTTTTTCCATCAGTATTGAATTGGTTAGCGATCGCATCAAAATACCAGAATCCTATAATTAGACATAGTTTTCCCCTGCTTTGGCCTTCTCAGTTACGAGCAGGTTGCGAGGGAGGAACTGAGATCCTAAGACCATCAAAGCTCAACTCCCAAAACGGTGATCATTCAATTAATCCTACAGATGTAAAAACTGTTTTTGTGTCAAACCAACAAATTATAACACATCTCAGTTTTATATTGTTGCATGGGCAGGGAATAAAGTCAAGCCTTATTTCAGATTAATTTCCACAGACTTGTTGTTCTTACTGGTTTCTTCTGTTTCTCGGTAATAACCCCTATAACCTCTATAATAGTAGTAACCACCATAACCGCTTTCCTCACTAACACCATTCACGGCCATGCCTAAAACAGGCACTTTTGATTGATTGAGTAATGATTTCGCGGACTTCAACGCTGAATATTCCACCCGGCCAGGACGGACAACTAGCAATAAGCCATCAGCAAACTTGCCAATAATCAGAGGATCGGTAACGGCTGTCAAGGGTGGTGAGTCAATGATCACAAAATCATAATCCTGACGAGTTTCCTCAATCAAGTCAGCCATACGCTGGGAATCTAAAAGTGTCACTGGGTTAGGCGGAATTTTTCCGGCTGGTAGCATATCCACATTAGAGAATACTGTGTGGATAGCTGGTTTTACCTCGTTTTGACCGGCTAAGATATTACTCATGCCCAGCAGGTTGGGTATTTCCCAAATGCGGTGCTGACGGGGACGACGCATATCACAATCTATTAACAGCACGCGTTTTCCCACATGAGATGCGGCTACAGCCAGATTGGCCGCCACAAAAGATTTACCTTCTCCACTCGTTGAACTAGTGACCAAAATCACCTGTAACTCTTTGTCAGAAATGGTGAAGCCCAGGTTAGTATTGAGCATTTCCAATGATGTACTGACTGGTGAATAAGGTTGATCCAGTAAAGGCACTTCCTGCAAACCTTCCACGACGGTATTTTTCCTCTTTTTTTCACCATATTGGGGAATTGTCCCCAGCAGGGGGAATCCCAAGAACCGATTGGCTTCTTCAATATTCTTCAGGGTTTGGTTCATAGATTCTAACAGGAGTGCCGTCCCTGCACCCAGAAGGAGTCCCAAAAAGCCACCTAGTGCTAAATTCAGGGGCTTTTTGGGAGAGACGGCAATCTCAGGCACTAAAGCCTCCGAAATGACCCGGGCATTACCTACATTCTGATTCTCCATGACTTGAACTAACTGGAATTGCCTCAGCAGTTCTTGGTAGGTGGTTTGTGCTACCATCAACTGTCGCTGTAGCTGTAACTGTTGTTGTTCGAGTCGAGGTAAGCTATCTAAACGGCTTTTATTGACTATAAATACCTTCCGTAATTCCCCGACTTGGTTTGTCAAGGCCAATCTTTCTACTTCTGACTTGACTAGATCCTGAGTTAATGCCTGTTTGAGTTCTCCTATCTGCAAGTTTTGTTTGGGTAAGGAGTTGGAATTACCAACGGTTTCGGTAACTCGCGCTTCTAGTTCTTTTTTCTGGGCTGCTTCTTTCAGTAATAGATCAACTACTTTGGGATTATCATTGGTATAAAGGGTTCGCGCTATCGCTAGGTCGTGTTGTGTCTTTTGGTATTCTGTTAGTACCTGCTGTACCCCAGGGGATTGACTTAAACTGCTCAGATCAACAGCTTGTTGTGTAGTCAGTTTCATTTCATTTTGTAATGCTACGGAGCGAGTATAAGCTGCGGCCAATTCCCCTTGGCTTTGGGTAATGGACTCAGTTAGCTTTCCTAAGGATTCCAAACTCACTTTGGCTTCTACATCCAAAGCCACGACTCGGTTCTTTTCTTTAAACCGACGTAGGGCTATTTCTGCTTCCGTAACTCGTCTTTCTACCTTTGGCAACTCCTGGGACAAAAATTCCCGGGCGGCGATCGCCTCGGCGCGGTTAGTGCTAACATTACTAGCCAGGTAATGTTTCATCAAGGAATTAACTACATTGGCGGCTTCTCGTTTATCGGTACTCTTGTAGGAAAGTTCCATCACATCCGTCCCCCGGATAGTTTTGAGCTTGAGTATTTTCAGGAAATCACCCGTGGTCATGGGTGCGCCTTTTCTACCCTTGAGCTTTAGTTCGGTAATAGTTTTCGTGACAATGGGATTGGAACGAATGACTTCGGCCTCGGTATCAACTGGGTTGCTGAGGTTTGTGAGTCCGCCCAGTTCTCCCATCTTGTCTGATAGACTTGACAAGGATGAAGCCGCATCTTTTTTGGTAAAAACCAGCTTACCTTGTGATTCGTAAACTGGTTTTTGTGTGTAAGTCATAAAGGCTGTAGCTGAGATAACGGAGGCCATCACAACTGAGGCGACGAACCAACGTCTTTTTAAGATCAGCCAATACTGTTGAATATCAATGGAATCTTGGTCTTCTTGGTTAATAGACATATATTAATTTCATAAAATATACTGATTTTATCACTTATTTAGTCTACAGCCAAGACATCTTGTCGAATAAATAAGTTCCGCAAAAAAAGCTAACATAAGCTAACAATTACCAGATTTTTTTTCTTTCTGTGGTCAATGTGAGAGGTTATCCGCTCCAAAAAAGCTAACTAATGTTAACATTCTTCCTGTTTTTTCTTCCTGCTTCATTCTAAAAGTGTCTGCTCTATGTAAAGACGTTCCATGGAACGTCTCTACTACAGTTAACCTGACACCTACCCAACCCTCTCACCTGTTGCCCTAACCCGTGGGATCTATTATATCTTTTAGCTTTCTGGTTTCCCAAACTAGATGACTATAAATGATATCATCCAGATTATTATGCTTGGGTTGCCAATTCAATACCTGCCTAATTTTATCCGCACAAGCTGTTACGCAGGCTGGATCTCCAGGACGACGTTCTAATTCAATCACGGGAAAATCTACCCCAGAAATAGCTTTCGCCTGTTCCACAACTTGCCTAACACTATAACCTTTGCCATAGCCACAGTTGAGAATTTGACTTTCTCCGTTCTGTTCCAAGTAGCGTAAACCATCTACATGGGCTGTGGCCAGGTCTTCAACATGGATATAATCTCGGATTCCTGTACCATCTGGGGTGGGGAAATCGGTGCCAAATATCTTTAATTCTGATTGGCGTTTAAGTGCAGCATTACAAACATTTGCAATCAAGTGAGTTGCATTCGGTGAGTTTTGTCCGATTCTTCCCCCAGGGTCGGCTCCGGCGACGTTAAAGTAACGCAGTATTATATATCGCATAGGAGACGCTAGGGCGTAGTCTCGAATCATTAATTCGCTCATCAATTTGGAGCGTCCGTAGGGGTTAATCGGTAAGGTAGGAGTATTTTCCGTAACCGGATTTTCTTGAGGCTCGCCATAAACTGCGGCCGTACTAGAAAAAATTAATTGGTTAACGCCCATGACACTACAACAGCGGAGCAGATTTAAGGTATTACGGGTGTTATTAGCGTAATAATCAAGGGGGTACGCAACCGATTCTGGGACAACTAGACTGGCAGCAAAGTGAAGTACTGCACTAAATTGATGCTTGGCAAAGACTTGGTAAAGGCGGTCTATATCTGCTAAATCACCAATAATTAGTTGACCATGGAGTACGGAATTAGGCACGCCTGTGGAGCAGTTGTCATAGACAACTACGTCATAACCAGCTTCTCCGAGTTGACGGACCACATGAGAACCGATATAGCCTGCACCGCCTGTCACCAAGACTTTTTGATTCATCGGCCTTTACCTAATAAGACGACTTTGATGGTTTTAAAAGCGATAACTAAATCCAACCAGAGCGAATAGTTTTTCATATAGTATATGTCGTAGGACAGCTTTTCGTAGGCATCTTCTATGGAAGCACCATAAGGATAAAGGACTTGCGCCCAGCCTGTGATTCCTGGTTTGACTAAATAACGCAGTTCGTAGTAAGGAATCGCTTCTTTGAGCTTGACATCAAATTCTGGCCTTTCTGGACGAGGACCAATCAGGCTCATTTCTCCGCGCAACACGTTCCAAATCTGGGGTAGTTCGTCAATTCGCAGGAGTCGTAGCCAATGTCCTACTCTGGTAATACGGGAATCACGTTGGCTTGCCCATTGTGCGCCCTGTTTTTCAGCATCTTGATACATGGAACGGAACTTGTAAACCCGAAATGGTTTACCGTTGAGTCCGGTTCGCAATTGGCTATAGAAAATCGGACCTGGACTATCTAGTTTAATCATCAGTCCTACCAAAACCATGAGCGGAAATAGTAAGACAAATAATAGCATAGTGACTATTGTATCTGTAACTCTCTTGATTTTTCTACTAGTATCACTAGATACTAGTAGAAAGCCTTTACTAAAGGTAAACCACTCATCCTCAAGTAGGGAAGAAGGGAGTTTTTGATATAAGGTTTCCCAAATATCGGGTAGACGATAAACCGGAATACCTTTCAGTCGCAATTGCATCAGAGTTTGCACTTGTGTTTCATGGAGGCCTGTTTGAGTCCCCAATACCACGCCAGACCAGGATTGCTGAACCCAGTCAGATAAATCGCTCAGACTTCCACCATAAGTTATCTGGGTTTCGGTTTCTTCTAAGTTGGAGATATCAGAGATATTATGGGGATTTTCCGTGAGAATAACTAATTCTTGTGATGGTTTATCAGCTAATAACATTTGAACAAATTTGATGGCATGATCTCCACCACCAATAATCAGCCAACGCGCGCCCTCAACTTTGGATTTTGAATCACTTAATACCTTTGGTTTTAATTCCACCAATGATGTCATAGATACTCCCAGATTAACTAACTGAATTTACCACATTTTTATTGAATCATACTCTCTGGAAAAAAGTTCCCAAAAACTAGATAAATTTACGCACCTGATTTTGGTTTTTTCTTCCTGTTACGCACGTCGACACAAACATACCCTGAACGGACAGGGGATACTACGTGATACGATACCCGTAAGAGGCGTGTTATCCGCCAAACATTAACTAAACTATACAGTTTTCAAAACTCTTACCCCTCGCAATCAATGTAAAAATGAATTACGATATTTGACTAATGGATAATTAAAAGCGATGTCTTTTTTTATTTCGATGTTTCACCGAACGTCAATGAGTATAACCCTATAGATCGATATTAGTCAAGTGAATTGGAAAAATATTGGCATTGAGCAGTTTTAGATTATATATCTTCTAGAAATTAAATCAAAGGCGGTGTGACCGAAAACCCTTGTATGGACAATTTAGGAATTGTCCATACAATCTTTACCTCCAGATGCGTATTTATGTAATACCATACTTAAATACTTCACAGGAAAATCAAGGAGTCATGGAGTTAGGAATATATGACTTACGCACTGTACAAATTAACCATCATCTGTATGAACCATATCTGGTCGTTTCAGTTTTTGCGGATTAAGTCCAGATAAATAACCATAGTGAAGTGCTGCTGCAAGCAGTTCGCTAAAAAATGATCAAAAAATCGGGTTTAAATCCCTCAAGGTCAATAGTTATTTGTTTGCTAACTTAGGACTAGCTTTCTAGAACTATATAGTTATGTAATATCAATGAATATTCCAAAATTCCCACTTTTTCCTAGGTAAAAAAACGCCATTATTGGTGCTAAAATTAAATTTAGCTGATTTATAACCGATAAAACTGCATCTCACGTTAAATTACTCGGTTTTAATCCCTTAATCTATGTCTTACTAACTATTCCCAGTTAAGAGTTAAGAGTTCCCTGCCCTCACAGACAACTTATTCAGCAAGCCCTAAATAGTGATGGCCTCCCTGTTTCTGGGCGATAGGGAAGCGCGACCTAGGAATCGTGCCAGTTGCGTAAGTCTTGGAATAAAGAACATACTCAGTACCGTTAGCGCAGTGTATCCTCCCGATAAAAGTTACTGTGCTTTACGCTTACTTAGTGTTTCTGTAAGATGAGGTAGTTTATATTGGAATTTTGAATTAATCTCAATGGCTGTCTTTTCTCACATTACTGTTAAAGTTCCCGCCACGACTGCAAATTTGGGTCCGGGTTTTGATTGCATTGGTGCAGCTTTAAAGCTTTACAATCAATTTGAATTTACTACTCTCGATGTAGATGGCTTAATGATTCAAGTTTCTGGTGTGGAGGCGGAAAAGGTACAAACTGATGAGAGTAATCTTTTATATCAGGCATTTGTTAAGTTATATGGATATATAGAACAAACACCGCCATCAGTAAAAATAGAGATTAAGTTGGGTGTACCTTTATCTAGGGGTTTAGGCAGTTCCGCCACGGCTATTGTCGGCGGGTTAGTTGCAGCCAATGAATTGGCTGGTAGGCCTTTGTCTGAATTGGAGGTGATGAAATTAGCGATCGCTATAGAAGGACATCCTGATAATGTAGTACCAGCGCTATTGGGTGGTTGTCGTCTGGCAGCTACCAGTAACACAGGTTGGGAAATTAGCGATATTCCCTGGCATCGGGATATACTACCAGTAGTAGCAATTCCTGATTTTGAGTTATCAACCTCAGAAGCAAGGAAAGTTCTACCTACAGAAATCAGTCGTCATGATGCGATTTTCAATATTTCTCATTTTGGTTTATTGTTACGCGGTTTAGCAACTAATCGGGAAGAATGGTTAAAAACCGCATTACAAGATAAATTACATCAACCTTACCGTCAAGCTTTAATTCCTGGCTATGACGCTGTTAATAACGCTGCTATAGATGCTGGTGCTTATGGTATGGTAATCAGTGGTGCCGGTCCCACACTTTTGGCTTTAGTAGATACAAGCAAGGGAAAAGCAGTAGAAATAGCCATGAAAAATGCTTGGTTACAAAAGGGAATCACTTCAACTGTGCGAATACTTGACCTAGATATGCAAGGGACGACCACATTTTAAAGTTTAGATTTTGAATTTTCCATTGGTAATGGGTGATGAAAAACCAATTACCAATTACCAATTACCAATTAACAGTCATAACATAATATGGAAAAAATTCAGTCAGAAATAGTAGAACTAAAATCCCAAATCCAAGCACTCCAGCAAGAAAGGGCTATACTAACTAATAATCATGTAGAATTGGGCGAAAATGATTCACATTTAGCCATTGTTGAAGCTTATCGTCGTCAAGCTAGGGAAAATGCCCAATTATCTGCTGAACTTAAAGGCATAGATGATGCAATATCTTTCCTAGAAAAGCAAATACAACAAAGGAAAGTCTATCTAAATAGGCATTTACCTATTTCTATCCGCATATCGCAACAAGAAGCACAGCTAGAAGAAGCCAAAAAAATCGCTCAAATTCATGCAGAACGAGTTAACGAACTAGCAGGGGAACTGGCCAAAGAAATTAAACTTCTCAAAACCTGCGCTGACGAACTTAGTCCTATGTATTGGCAAGTTTACTACAAACCTTTCATCACAGGCTTTAAGACCATTTCTGTCCCCTATGTTAGATCAGATTGTCAAGTGTGGACAATTGTCAACCGTATTGTTTAAGCATCCTAAACAACCTTGTGAAAGTTTAAATTTATCCTTAGCCGGGGCATTATAACTAAAGACAGCGACTAATAGCGCTGTTTTTTTGTTGACATCACAAAAATTTACATTTAGAATAGACTTGCACCAGACTTCAGTAGGTATTTATTACTAATAAAATCCACAAAACTGGAGATGTTCACAAGAAATCATTTACAAAAGTAAAAATTTCTTAATATAATGTAAACAAAAGCAAAACCAAAAATATATTGTCAACAGTTATGAATACAATAGAACTCCCTTGGTTATCAGCCATAATTTTCCTGCCATTAGTGGCAGCCTTGGCAATTCCGATTATTCCCGATAAAGAAGGTAAAACTGTGCGCTGGTACGGTTTGTGGGTGGCAATATTAGATTTTTCATTAATTATCTGCGCTCTTTGGCAGGGTTATGACTTCCAAAGTTCAGCCCTACAACTGACAGAAAGCTATTCCTGGATACCTCAAATTGGCTTTAATTGGTCTTTGGGGGTTGATGGTTTATCAATGCCCCTGATACTATTAACAGGCTTAATTAACACACTCGCAGTATTCGCGGCTTGGAAAGTAACCAATAAGCCGCGTTTATTTTATGCGTTAATGTTGGTAATGTACAGCGCCCAATTGGGTGTATTCCTTGCCCAAGATTTGTTAATGTTCTTTTTGATGTGGGAAATTGAGTTAGTACCCGTTTATTTGTTAATTTCCATTTGGGGAGGAGCAAACCGCCGTTACGCAGCTACCAAATTTATTATCTATACCGCTGCTGCATCCATACTTATACTAGTATCTGGTTTTGCCATGGCTTTCTATGGTGATAATTTGACCTTCAACATGACAGAATTGGGAATGAAAGAATATCCCAAAGCTTTAGAACTGGCACTATATACCGGTTTCTTGATTGCGTACGGTGTCAAATTACCTATTTTCCCCTTCCATACATGGTTGCCTGATGCTCATGGTGAAGCGTCCGCTCCTGGTTCAATGATCTTAGCAGGTGTATTGTTAAAGATGGGTGGTTATGCCATAATTCGTTTTAATGTGGAAATGTTGGCTGATGCTCATATCACCTTTGCTCCTGTTTTAGTAGTTTTAGGTGTAGTTAATATTGTTTATGGTGCTTGTTGTGCTTTTGCACAAACCAACCTCAAACGCCGTTTGGCTTACTCTTCAATTGCCCACATGGGGTTTGTGTTAATTGGGATTGCATCTTATACAGAAATCGGTATCAATGGTGCTGTATTACAGATGGTTTCTCACGGTTTAATTGCTGCTAGTTTATTCTTTTTATCCGGTGTCACTTATGAACGTACTCACACCTTAATGATGGATAAAATGGGCGGTATGGCTAAAGTAATGCCAATAACTTTTGCTCTTTTTACCATGGGTGCAATGGCTTCTCTAGCGTTACCTGGTATGAGTGGCTTCGTCGGTGAATTGATGGTATTCTTGGGTTTTGCTACTAGTGATGTTTACAGTTCCGGCTTCAAAATTGTCATCATCTTTCTCTCAGCAGTTGGCGTGATTTTAACACCCATTTATTTACTTTCTATGCTGCGTCAAGTGTTCTATGGTGACAAGAATGAAGAATTGCATTTAGATGCTGTGGTTCTTGATATTAAGCCACGCGAGTTGTTTATTACTGCTTGTTTGTTAATTCCTATCATCGGCATTGGTTTTTATCCTAAGCTGATCACACAAGCTTATGATGTGAAAACAGTAGAAGTTGCGGCTCATGCTCGTCAAGTTTTACCAATTGTCGCTCGTCAACAACCTGCAAATTTGTACTCACAAATTTTCACCTCACCAACATTAGCTAGTTCCAAAATAGGGAATATAGTTGAATAATTATCAAGTCCAAAATGGCACTGTAGTAAATCTTAAACTTAAATATGAGGGGAAGGGTGCAAATAAGAAATATCCTTGATTTCTTGCAAAAGTCAAGGATCTTTATTTTTAACATATTTTTAACACTGTGTGCTTAGTAATAAGTTAGTTCTTTTGATAGATTTAAATTCCCGAATTATTAAATCATTTGGGAATATTTACCATCCTAAACGTTTAATAATATCGGTAACATTAATAACAGATGCCACCAATTTATAACAAAATATTTCCTCACTGTGAAATTGAGGTTGAAAAGGTTCACTTAAACTAATTGTTAATCTAAATTGATCAGGTTCAAAATTTTTCAAGTTGAGTTTTTCGATTACCTCTTCACAGGAATATATTCCCTCTTCTAAAAAACCAAGTTTGTCTATCCACACTGGATCTGTGATTGGTAAATCATAAAAATTACCACATAAATAAAAAAGACATCTGTAAGTCTTCTTATGTGAAGAATTATATTTAACTTGCCATTTTAATTCTTCTGGATTTATCATTGTTAATGAAGATCTAATCGGGGATATCTCTAAATCTTGATAACGGATACGTTTATCGAAATTACCTAATAACCTAGGTTGAGAAGAATTTTTTTGAATTTCTGGTTTAATTAATTCTCGGACTTGTTCTAAAGTAGCCTGTCCTAAAATCTGCCATTTATAACTATAATGAATGAGATAATTTTCAGGTTGATGACATTTTGGTTCATATCTAAGAAAAGGAATTTTCACAACATCAAATAATTGTACTTCTCTACCATCTCTCACTGTGTAGTGTTCTGGATATAGAGTTCCATCTTTTTTATTAGAAACTGGCCGTAACCACCCTGTACCATCGGTTTTAATACCTGCAAGACAAATTCCGCCATGCTTAGTAGATTTAGCAAGACAAATAATATCAAACCACAGCATTGTTAAACTTTAATTAGCACCTTAACTAATATTATACTTAAAGATGATGAATTTTGATATTTTTTTCTAGGTTAATTTGCAAATATTCAGCCACTAAGCGACGATGACAATTATGGGGTTTTAACTCGCTACACAATAAACAACTTTTATCTATGATATCTATAGATAACTTCCTTTCAATTTGTCGCTGTGTCATCAGTTGATTAAATTTCTGCTCATAGCTATCCCAAGTTATTTCTTTCTTCTTATAAGCATCCAAAATATCTTTAGTGGGCGCTAAATCAAGAATATGGATATATTCAATTCCACCAATTTTCTGGAGAAAATATTGTAAATCAGGCTTTTTCGCAAATCCCGCAAGTTGGGAAACATTATTTAAACGAGTATCAATAACTCGCTTCACACCTGCTTTTGTTAAGGTCTCGAAAAACTGCTCGGCTTTTTTTTGTGTGAAGCCAATAGTAAATAAATTAACTTGTTTAATCATCATCTGTTGTTTCTGTATAAGCTACTTTTTCACTTTGTAATTGATATGCTTTTTCTACTAATTCGGCACGGGAAAGAGGTTTTTCTAGGGTTTGTATGGGTGGGAAATCAAGTTGCAAATCAAATAGAGAAAGCTGTTTAACAGGACTTGGCAAATCAGCGGACAATTTAGCGGACAATTTATATAAATTATTCTGTTTTAATACCCTATTTTCTAAATCTTCATTTGATTCTAAATCTCCATTTTTATGAATATGGTGAATTTCTAAACCAGCATTTTTTAAATGTGGACAAATTAAAATAGCTCGATGACAAACAATGGGGTCTTGTTCTGCACACATTAAACTAATTTGATATTTTTCTGAGCCTTGAATTAGACGATTTAAGCCGATTTTAAAAGCTTCTGTGGCAGCAATTAAATCATAACGAGCCATACCATTTATATAACAGTTTCTATCACGGGGACGAGCGCCTAAGTTATCTCCCAGGGGAACATAAGCGATATTTACGGTTTTTAGGGCTGTTTTTAAAGCTGATTGATTAAACTGAGGAAATCGGCGACTATAAGGACTAGAACGCACGTCTGCTAAGGCTGTTACTTGATGTTGATGTAACAGTTCGATAAATGTTTCAATTGTATGATTGGAATGTCCAATAGTGAATATTTTCATAATTATTTTTTATCCAGAAATAATACTTATAATAATTTTTACAAGTTTTGATAAATTTTCTGGAACTCGATAGCGTTTGTGGTCTTGAGTTATTTGCCGATTAATTTTCGACTGCCATCTGATTGTAACATAAATTATGTTGTTTGAAAGCTCTATTCTAAAAATTACGGCATCAGCTTGAATAACCCCAACTTTTTGCAAAAGTCGGGGTTATGTTTTAGGAATTACTTGTATAAACCTTAATTCCATGGAGTAATAGACCTAAACCCCATCCTAACATGGGGTAAATTGCCCAAAAATATCCGGGACTAACTACTAAATTTAATAGCACTAAAAAACCATTGATTGCCATAAAAGCAAATAGGTGTGATTTAAATTCTTTTCGTTGTTGACTATGAGACATTTGTTCTTTTTTCACTTCTACGTTATTTTTTAACCATTCTTGTTCCGCTGCTTGCAAAGATTTTGAAGAAACACCTAATTCTGAGGCTATTTCTATTATTTGCTCTCTTGTATATTCTCCTTGTTGCTTACGTTTAAAAGCTACTTCGAGAATTTGCTGCATTTCTTCTGAATTGTAAGTCATTATCTCTACCTAAAATGGTCAAAAAATACTTGTGAGAGTTGCTTTTGCAACGGTAGCTACACAATGATTAAAAATATTTGTCTGTTGTTATGGACTGTTGAAAAACATATTTTATATCTGAAAAAATGATTTATATAGTATTTAAAAACACAAATGTAGATGCAGGTCAAAATATCAAGTAAATAATCAGTGATGAAAGTGACATAATTTGATAGAATCGAAAAGAATATAGGTCTAGTTTACACAACCAAAATGACGAATGACTAATCATCAATCTACCAAACGCTTACCTAATCAACGCTGGCAAATTGCCGCATTAAATCCAGAATTAGCCGAAAAATTGGCAAATTTAACGAATACTTCCCCCATTATCGGCCAATTATTAATTAATCGGGGCATGGAAACTCCCGAAGATGCAAAGATATTTTTAGAACCTGAATCTCTGATTTTACCTTCTCCTCTGGCAGAATTTCCCGATTTAGCTGCTAGTGTGGAATTATTAGAAATAGCGATCGCCAATAATGATAAAATAGCTATTTGTGGTGACTATGATGCAGATGGTATGACCAGCACTGCATTACTATTAAGAAGTCTTAGGGCTTTGGGTGCTGATATTGATTATGCTATTCCTAGTCGAATGCACGATGGTTATGGGATTAATAACCGCATTGTCCAAGAATTTTACGATGAAGGTGTAAAACTAATTCTAACTGTAGATAATGGCATTTCTGCTGTTGAACCTATTACCAAAGCCAGAGAATTAGGTTTAAAAGTTATTATCACAGATCATCATGATATTCCAGAAAAATTACCTCCAGCTAATGCAATTCTCAACCCAAAACTAATAGCTGAATCTTCTCCCTATCGAGGTGTGGCCGGTGTGGGTGTGGCTTATATTTTAGCAGTTTGTCTAGCACAACAGTTAGGGGAAATTAAAGGTTTAGTTCAACCACTTTTAGCTTTATTTACTTTGGGAACTATTGCTGATTTAGCCCCTTTAACGGGTGTAAATCGTCGCTGGGTAAAACGGGGTTTAAAATTATTACCAAAATCTAATTTACCAGGGATACAAGCATTAATTCAAGTTGCAGGAGTGCAAGCTAGTGAAGGAGAAAAAAACCAAAATTCCAAATCTTTAAAACCGGAAGATATTGGTTTTCGATTAGGACCGCGAATTAATGCTATAGGTAGAATTGGTGATCCACAAGTTGTCATTGATTTACTGACAACTGATGATTTTAGTATCGCATTAGCTAAAGCTATTCAGTGTGAACAAACTAATACTCAACGTCAGCAAATATGTGAAGAAATTGAACAAGAAGCTATTTCTATGGTTGAGGATTTATATATAAACTCTTTACAAAAAGACCGCGTATTAGTTATTATCAAAGATAATTGGCATCATGGTGTCATTGGTATTGTGGCTTCTCGTTTACTAGAACGTTATGGTGTGCCGGTGTTTATTGGTACTTATGAAAATCACAGCATAATTCGCGGTTCAGCGCGGGGAATTGCTGAATTTCATGTATTTGCGGCTTTAGATAGTTGTCGGGATTTATTAGGTAAATTTGGAGGACACAAGGCTGCGGGAGGATTTTCTTTACCAGCGGAAAATTTACCAGAATTTCGATTGCGGTTGTCGGAATTTGCAAATAGATGTTTAGAAATTCAACATCTCAAACCTCTTTTGAAAATTGATACTCAAGTGAATCTTCACGAAATTAATGAGGATCTTTTGCAACAATTAAATATTCTCCATCCCTGTGGTATTGATAATTCAGACCCTATATTTTGGACTCCTAATGTCCAAGTGATTGCACAAAAAATTGTTGGTAAGGGTCATATTAAATTAACTGTAGTTCAAAATATTGATAATAACTTGGTGGAAATTAAAGGGATAGCATGGCGCTGGGGTGATTATTTTCCTTTACCGTCAAGATTAGATATTGCTTACAAATTGCGGGAAAATAACTTTAATGGTCAAATTAATCTTGAACTTGAGTTAATTGGTGCAAAACTTCCAAATCATATTCTCAAACTTTTCACTAATTCATCAAATTTATCAGCGGTGAGTTTTGAATATCAACAGCGTCAATACACTTGTGGAATTTATGAAAATGGTATGGGTAAAGAATTAAGGGTCAAAAATTCCGAAGGTCAGGTTTTAGTGATGCGGCCAGATGATAAATTTGGTCTGTTAGGTTTCAACCGCGAAAATGCTGCACAGGTAAACTTATCTCAACCTATATATGAGGGAATTATTGAAAAGGCAATCCAGGCTTTATCAACCTGTGCTATGAGTTAAAGATTAAAAACTGTTTGAAGCGGGGATTTAACCCCGATTGTTATCAATGGGTAATGGTGATTAGATAAACTCTTACTTATTACCCATTAACTAATTTACAGGTTGCCGTTGCGAAATGCTAGGATAAAGATGACTATGGGACCTGAAATCACAATTAATCCCACGCAAGTCAACTGTAAGACAACTTCCCAATTGATGTTAGCTAAAATGTCCATTTTTTCCTCCCAATGATTTAATGGTTTAAAAAGATTTAATAATTTCATAGCCAAACCCGTAATTTATCATATCTTTTTAGGGGATCTAAAATTTAATTTAGTTCACAAAATTATAGAAAAAGTCATAAAAAAGTAAAATAGCAGCAATAGCAGAAGGTTAAAAATATGGCTACTTGGCAATGTATATCTCAGTGTGGGGCTTGCTGTAACTTAACACCAGCGGATCGTCCAGACTTAGAAGAGTATCTTTCACCACCGGATTTAGAACTTTACCTCAGTATGATAGGTGAAGGGGGATGGTGTGTAAATTATGATCATGGTACAAGGGAATGTAAAATTTATCCTCACCGTCCTCGGTTTTGTCGTGTAGAAGCAGAAACCTTTGCAGAAATGTATGGTATTGAAGCAGAGGATGTAAACGATTTTGCGATTGACTGCTGTCGTCAGCAGATTGAAGGAGTTTATGGCGATCGCAGTTTAGAACAAATCCGTTTTGATCAAGCTGTGGGTTTTTGATTTAATTCATATAGGTATTCTCTCATTGTGTTTTTGAGCGTAGTAATCAATGGGAGATTCACTTTCATATATCTAAATTTTGTTACTGATTACAAAGTTTCTATGCTGTCCCATATATCTAACAATAATTTCAAGCTAGATAAATGATTCATTGATTCACATCGCTTTTTTAACGCATCTAGATACTTTTTATCCGCTACAACCTTTGGATTTTTCTTACTATAAGACAAACCAAATCGTCTGAGATATTCTTGGAGATAACGTTCATGAAATTTCGCTTTTGTCCCAAAAATATATCCAGGTGGACATGAAGACATTTCTTCAGGATCATTGACCAAAATATCGTAATATGCCTGAAAATCAGATAAAACTTGAGAACTTACAATTGAACTATATTCGTTAGGAATTTCTGCATTACCTAATGCCCATGTTTCAAAACAGCAATGCTGAATTATTATATGAATCTCTGTTTTTGAGCTATCTATATTGCAGCCTGACTTGAGATCATCAAGTTTAGATTTCACTTCATGAAAACGATCTGTATAAGAATTTTCTTCAGAGTCAATACATATAAAAAAATGATTGACATTGCCGAATTTTACTATATCAATTAAACAGGCTTCCAGTCGAGAAACTCCTGGATATTGCTTAGGCTTACTCACCATATTTGGATAGCCGTCCCCTGCAATAATTCGACAAGTATTTATTGTCATATCTTCAGGTCGGACAACAAAAGTTAAGCTAGGAAATAAATGTTGTAACCATGCTTTATATACTTTTGGTTCAGTCTTTCCCCCCTCTACTAAAAATAAAAGATTCACTCGGAAAATTCCTCCCAGTCAAGTAAATTAATTAATTGAGTAAACTTATCTAAGCTAGATGCTGTGTTCAGTTCTGGAATATCTGGAGCTTTTCTGACTCTGACTTTGTTTCCAGATTTATTAACTATTTGCCAATTATCCCAAGGAATATTATTGATAATATATGGATGATGGCTAGTAAGTATAAACTGTATGTCTGAGGATTTATCAAGGATAAAATCTGTTAATTCAGCCATACAGTTAATCCCTAAACTGTTCTCAAATTCATCAATTAAAATTACTGACTCTTCAGGAGCAGTAATTACTTCAATTAAAAAAATTAAAGTACGAAACATACCGGATGAAATTCGCTGTTGAGGAATCCACTCTTCTACACCGTTCTCCTGAATTTCCAAGAATAGCCTAAAATCACCATCTGAGGTTCTCTCGCTACTAACTCTCACATCGTTAACTTCTGAAAAAACATCAATATAATACTCTTTAATTTCATTGAAATCATCTGGCAAAAATTTCTGCAAACAAAAAGACTTTATGACTGGCAAACTCAAACTACCAGTAAAAATTTCTTTAAACCTGGAAATATTTATTTTATCAGAAAATTCTTCTAGTTTATTAATAATTTGAGTCAGATCATCATAATCAGCCTTAAGCATAAATCTCTGAGTCTCAGCAGTTTCAAAGTTGAATATTAATCGTCTAAATGCTTGAAGGACTGGAATAATTAAATTTTCTTCTGAAAGAAGAGTAATTGCACTTTCAGTTCTTTTTAATTTAGGTAATTTTTCGTTATTGAATTTTGAATCTGAAATAGTACGGATAAGTATCTCCAGTTCAGAATCATCATCATATCGAACTAATTTTTCATAAATAATTTCAGTCTGTTCCGACTCATTGACATTTAGAAATATTTCTTCTTTCTTGCTTGAGGAACTTTTTAACTCCCACCTATAATTTTGTCCTAAATGAGAGAAATTGATACTCCATTCCAAATCATCTAAATTACGATTTACACCTTTTGCAGTATCACAAATTAAATTAAGTGCTTTTAAAATTCTTGTCTTTCCAACTCCAGAACCACCGACAAGTAAATTTAGACTCTCAAATTTAACCTCCTGAATGTGCCAATTTTCTTTATTATTACTGAATTTAAAACTCTGTATTTTCATATTTCTTACTTTTTTTAACAAATAATTATATAGAGAATCTAAAAGAATTTCTGACATGAATATCTTCAATTCGCTCTATATCCGGTATTTTAGCGCCCAAAGTTGTGATAAGAGATTTTATTTTAGATTACTTTTTAATATCATTAACGCATATTCTCATTAGTATTCTTCATGCAAAAAATTAATGCTACTATTTGCTTACTATTGCATCTTGATAAATAAAAGTACAGCAATAAGCGATCGCAGTTGGGAAATTATCCGCTTTCATCAAGCTGTGGGTTTTTAATTCAATCAGGTTGCAATTTATGACAACAATATGAGAAAATGAAAGGAATATGAAAATAACTGAAAGACAAAACTAACGACCGTGAAAATTGATACTGCACCATTCAGCATTCCTAAATTATCTGCAACCGAAAACCAGTCACATCAGACTATAGTTAAGGATGATCCCAAAAGCAAAACATCTGTATTTATGGTCTTTGGGACAACCTTTATCACGATTTTTCTCGCGGAAATTGGTGATAAAACTCAACTTTCCACCCTGTTAATGAGTGCAGAATCTCATGCCCCTTGGGTAGTTTTTCTTGGTTCTGGCGTAGCATTAATTACTACTAGTTTATTAGGAGTATTATTAGGTGGTTGGATTTCTACGAAACTCAGCCCTAAAACTGTTGAAAAACTAGCCGGTGTCATGTTGCTACTAATTTCCCTGATGTTGGTCTGGGATGTCATTCGGGGTTAATTTTTGTAATATTGTCAAATATTGTATTGTCAAATATTGTCAACCGAGGAAAATATGGACTGGAATCTTTTAGGACTGAGCTTTGTGACAGTGTTTTTATCAGAATTAGGTGATAAGAGTCAGTTAGCAGCGATCGCTCTTTCTGGACAAGGACAATCTCGAAAGGCTATATTTTTTGGTACAGCGGGTGCTTTAGTCTTAACTAGCCTCTTGGGAGCATTGGCTGGTGGTGCGGTGTCTGAATTTTTACCTACACGCATTTTAAAAGCGATCGCTGCCATTGGATTTGCGCTTCTCGCTATCCGTCTACTCTTACCTAACACTGATGAGGCTTAAATTTCCCGCCAACACCAATTTAAAAGTATACCTCCTGCTATGACCTTAAAGGCCTCTAGCAGGAAGTAACCGCTGTGTAATAAGTTCATAATTGCTGGGACTGGATCACTAGGGAGTAAGCTGAAATTAGCTCCTAGAGCGCACATTTGGGGAGTTAAGAAATAAGTATCTAGTAATGCTACTGTTAACAATATTCCAGATAATGCAATACTACCCAAGCGCCAATGAGATTGAGTTTTGCTAATAGCCAATACAGAAGTTAAAACCACAGTAGCGGCTAATAATTCTAGGCGATTGAAATTCCAAAAAACTACATAACCTGCTACAGAAAAACTAGCTTCGTTCATCATGCCGGCAAAGTAAAGACTAGGCATAATTACCCAATCTAAAACCAGACTAGCACTCAGCCAAAAGCCCAAGGTCAAGAGAATGGCTATTTGCCAAGTTGAGCGTTTAAATTCCAGATTAGAAATAGCGTTCATAAAAATAATTGCTTTGTTGTATTCCTAGTATCTAACCAAGAGAAGAATTTGACAACAAATATAAATTAACTGTTACAAACAAAAAATTCTAGTTATTAAAGGAGTTGCAGACAGATTTGTTAACAAATTTAAAGTTTTATTAAGAAATAATTGAGAATAGCAATATTTATTTATTGGTTATTTATTGGTTATTTATTGGTTATTTATCGGTTAGTCGTAAGGATTCAGACAAGGGGTAAAGCCATCGGTATTTTTTAATTATTTATTAATAATTCTTACCAGAAGTAAAATAGTATTTTCATGTAGAATCAGGTTTGACATAGGATTCAGATTTGATTTTGCAAATATACGTAGGCTGGGCAATACTCTATCAACACCACCGAATATTGTGCAGAAATCATTTAAGATGCCTATAAAAAATTTCAAGTAGGGAATGATTAATCATGAAAAATTGGCAGCACAAATTATTTGTAGGCTTACTTTGTTGTGCATTTTTAGTTTTTGGATGGCAAAATAGGGTATTAGCTGAAGGAATGAATAGCTATAATACACCCGCATCAAAAACTCAATTAGCCCAATTAGAAGTAACTCAAAATGTCTATGACTATCTGTTGCAATATCAACCAGAAACTTATAATTTGCTCACAAAAACATTAGCAGATAGTATTGAAGATGCCAAAGAACCATTAGCAAATGAAGTAGTGAATAATCTTTGGGCTTTGTCTGCAAATAATCCACAAATCAAATCAAGAGAAAATAATGGCAAAATAGAATATTTGATGTCAACTTGGAAATATACAAGTAATCCCACTACAGACTGGCCAATAGGTGCAAAAAAACTGCTACCTTATCAAACTTGGTTTACAGCAGTACCACAGGTTAAAGAATTTTGTCAAAAATATCAAGCAACTGATAGCAATATTCCTGATCATATTGAACTTTCATTGAGATTACAACAGTATTTGGGGTTAATTTTGAATAAGTATTCTACCAAAACCCATTTTGTGGAAATGTGGGTAAAAGGAGAAGATCTAATGAGACCATGTATTGATGGAGAAATTAACGATTCTAGTTGCGATCTTTTACCTTTACCTGTTCCTGATAATAGTCCTGTGGTCAAGACAATATACACCAATTCCTATAGCAATGCTAAAAAAGAATATTATCCCTGGTCTGGTTTAGGTTATACCTATGACTGGGGAAATCCTCAACAACCCCATCAAGGACCAAGTGAATTTATCATTAACCCGACTCCA
This sequence comes from Dolichospermum sp. FACHB-1250, assembly GCF_014696335.1. Taxonomy (NCBI): domain Bacteria; kingdom Bacillati; phylum Cyanobacteriota; class Cyanophyceae; order Nostocales; family Aphanizomenonaceae; genus Dolichospermum; species Dolichospermum sp. FACHB-1250. Next base: position 42,608 of record NZ_JACJPZ010000004.1, on the reverse strand, counting down.
GAAAAACCTGTAGAGGTGGAAGTTGTTTCTGTCACACCAACCCAAAAATATTGTCAGCATCAGATTCTACAGTAAAGTTTTTGTTAAATAGCAAATAACTTACAGCAGATTATCATCAGGGTGAGGTACAATTTGGGCGGGCAAGATGCCCGCACCACAACTGCTATATTACTCTGGCTATAGCTATACATATAAAACTCATTTATCCATAATTGAATTTTAATGTTGATAATTTGAGAATTATATCTGCTCATAATGGGTATTTATTCCTGTTGTATCTTTATCGAGAAAAACCACAAAAATTAGAATTTAAAATTAGTAAGATATTAAATCAGTCTGGGGAATGATGGCTAAATGATTAACATTTATCTAGGAAATCAACTAATACTGTATTTTGCTAATTAAGCCCTGATAATTGGAGGTGAGAAGCAAGAATTTGTAGTAGAAACTACTAAATATAAAAATCTTTAAAAATCTGACAGATTGATAGATTGATAAATGCTTAATCTCATAATCAACTCAATCTTTTATCCGGTATGGGCTAAATCAACATTGAAAACTTAAATAGAGTTGAAAGTTTTCAGAAAGTGAAAATAGTCATGAATAATACAAAAGAACGCAAGTCTGCTCAAAAGGCTCAAAAGAAGCAGTCCTTTTCTCCAGTTGATATTGGAACTCCTCAAGTACCAGTCCGTAAAATCAAAAGTAAAAATCAGCAGTCTGAATTACTCAGTGACTGGGAACACGCAAGTTAATTGATCAGGTGGTTTGATTAGCCTTTAAACTGTCTAAACTAGAATTTGGGCAGATTTTTTTGGTGATGATCATGATTTAAGATAGTAATGGCATAAGGTAGGGTAAGCCTGGGTGAAGAAAAGTAGATTTTTCATGATTTACAGTCACACATAAGAAGATCATATCCAATCACATCACACAAGTTGATCACAGAAATTAAACAAATCAGACAAATCATAGTTCAGATTATGTTACCATTTGTCAATCGGTAGAAGATCAGGGTTATAAAAATGCAAAATGGCGACCAAAATCTGATTATTTTGATGATTTATATACTTACCGTCTATTGGACATTTAATCGCATGATTGAATCTATAGACGATATAGTTAAAGTTGATTTCCAAAAAGGTGCTGTTGATAATCAATTAAAAGAACAAAATCTTCAGGAGACAGTGGGTATTTCTTTTAAAACAGGTACTTATGGTTTAGATAAAGTGCAAGATGATTTAAAAGAATTATCCATGAGTATTGAAAATAAATCAGACAGTATTGCTATATATGTTGACTGGGATAATAGTTCTTTTGTGGTTGAACATAGCAAGCAGTCGCGGCGGGTAATTCGCAAATCTCCTGACTTAACCCGGGATTTAGCTATACCCCAAGTGCCGACAATTATCGCCCCTAAAAAGACAATTTCTGAAAATGTCACCGCTGAAGATGTTTTTCAAAGAGATAAAGAATCAGGAGTCTATAAACCAGCTTCACCTTTAATCAATGTAGCGGGAGTTAAAGGGAATAAAAAGTTATACAAAGACTTTTTAGATGGTAAAAAAAATTTAGAATTTTCCTTACAACTTGTATTGCGAATTTCAGAAATGAGAGTCGGTATAGCACCGGGAATAAATGTTCCCCCAGTGTCAATTATTAATTGTCCTTTTACTATTAAAAAACTCCCTTGGACCTACGCTTTACCTTGGAATAAAAAGTAATCTAGGAATACCCCCGACTGCTTGAAAAAATCAGGGATCTGAGTCTTGCGATTTTCATGTAATTAAAAGTAAACTAGAGAAAGGGGGAGAGTAGGCGTAGGCAGTTGCAGATTAGTCATTCAGACTGGTTTGAGGAAAGTCCGGGCTCCCGAAAGACCAAACTTGCTGGATAACGTCCAGTGCGAGTGATCGTGAGGATAGTGCCACAGAAAGATACCGCCAGTCAATTTATTGGTTGGTAAGGGTGCAAAGGTGCGGTAAGAGCGCACCAGCAGCGTCGAGAGGCGCTGGCTCGGTAAACCCCGGTTGGGAGCAAGGCCGGAGGAACTACGGTTGGTCTTTTACCGGTTCCGCTGAAAAAGAGCCGCTAGAGGTGTTTGGTAACAAGCATCCCAGATAGATAACTGCCCTCGCAAGAGAACAGAACCCGGCTTACTACCGACTCTCTCTTTTTAAGCGAATTATGGATTTTTTATTTTCCATAGTTCGTTTTTTCACAATGATAGATTTAAGTTTTTTTTGGGTAAAGGCGATCGCTCTATCATAGCTCTATGATAATTAACTATAGATATAAACTGGACGGATACTATGCGGACAATTATTAGAAGCAGCCCAAAGAGATTTGAATTTGGCACTAGAAAATGTAGAAAATCCCCATGAGAAAAATTTTATTGAAAAGCATTTTAATTTCTTAAACGAATTGAAACAGACTTATAAAAAAACATCAACCAAGTAGAAATATACTATTACTATGCCATTAAGCTGGAACGAAATTAAAAGCCGAGCGATCGCATTTTCTCAAGAATGGGAACATGAAACCTCAGAAGATGCAGAAGCTAAATCATTTTGGGATGGGTTTTTTCATGTTTTTGGTATTTCTCGTCGCAGGGTGGCAACATTTGAACAATCTGTCAAAAAAGCTGATAATAAACAAGGTTTTATTGATTTACTCTGGAAGGGTGTAATTTTAGTAGAACATAAATCTAGGGGGAAAAGTCTAGATAAAGCTATGCAGCAAGCCAAAGATTATTTCCCTGGTTTAAAAGAACATGAATTACCAAAATATATTTTAGTTTCTGATTTCCAAAAGTTTAAACTCTACGATTTAGATACTAATATTACCACAGAATTTGTCCTCAAAGATTTTATTAATCAGGTTCATTTATTCGGTTTTATTGCTGGTTATGAAAAACGCACCTATAAAGATGAAGATCCGGTCAATATCCAAGCCGCTGAATTAATGGGTAAACTACATGATAAACTAGAAGCAGTTGGTTATCGAGGTCATGATTTAGAAGTCTATTTAGTGCGGTTACTCTTCTGTTTATTTGCTGATGATACAGGCATTTTTGATAAAGGTATTTTTTGGGAATATATTGATTTACATACTAAATCAGATGGTAGTGATTTAGCAATGCACATTGCTTCTATTTTTCATACATTAAATACACCACCGGAAAAAAGATTAACAAATTTAGATACTAATTTGGCTCAGTTTCCCTATGTGAATGGTAAGTTATTTGCAGAGGTTTTACAACCCGCTGCTTTTGATAGCAAAATGCGGGAAATGTTTTTAGAAGCTTGTGGTTTTGACTGGGGTAAAATCTCACCGGCTATTTTTGGTTCGATGTTTCAAGCGGTGATGAATCCCACAGAAAGACGAAATTTAGGCGCTCATTATACCTCGGAAAAAAATATTCAAAAGTTGATTAAACCTCTATTTTTAGATGATTTATATTTAGAATTGGAAAAGGTCAAAAGTAATCGGGGTAAACTCCAAGAATTACATCAAAAAATCGCTAATCTTTATTTTCTTGATCCTGCTTGTGGTTGCGGTAATTTCCTAATTATCACTTATCGGGAATTGCGAGATCTAGAGATGAAAATTTTGCAAGCATTGAATAAAAATGGACAGCAATTTATTAATATTCAAGATATTATTAAGGTTAATGTAGATCAATTTGCGGGTATTGAATATGATGAATTTGCGGTGCGTGTTGCGGAGGTGGCAATGTGGTTAATTGATCATCAAATGAATATTCAGGTTAGTCATGAATTTGGTCAATATTTTTTCAGAGTTCCTTTAACTAAATCTGCGAAAATTGTTCATGGTAATTCATTAAGAATTGATTGGGAAACCGTTGTCGACAAGGAAAAGTTAAGTTTTATCTTAGGAAATCCCCCATTTGTTGGTAAACAGCTACAAAATGCAGAACAAAAAGCGGATATGCAATATGTTTGTAATAGTATAAAAAATTCAGGTGTTTTAGATTATGTAAGTGCTTGGTATATCAAAGCTGCTCAGTTAATACAAGATACAAATATTCGTTGTGCTTTTGTGAGTACAAATTCTATATCACAAGGTGAACAAGTTGGGATTATTTGGCAAGAACTTTACAATAATTACAAAATAAAAATACATTTTGCTCATCGTACTTTTAGCTGGAGTAATGAAGCTAAAGGTAATGCTGCTGTACATTGTGTAATTATTGGGTTTGGTTTAGAGGATATTGAAAATAAGAGAGTTTTTGATTATATAAATATTAAGGGTGAACCAACAGAGAGGAAAGTTAAAAATATTAATCCGTATTTAGCAGAAGGAAACGATTTAATAATTTTAAAAAAAAATCAGCCTATTGGTAATATACCAGAAATGCTTAAAGGTAGCCAACCTACAGATGGAGGAAACCTTTTAATGACTGAGGAAGAAAAGACAGAATATGTCATTCAAGAACCATCTGGAGAAAAATTTATTAAACCATTTATTTCTGCTGATGAATTTCTTAATGGTAAAAAACGTTGGTGTTTTTGGCTTAAAGATATTCAACCTAATGAATTAAAAAAATTGCCATTATTGTCTGATAGAGTCAGTAAAGTTAGAAAAATGAGATTATCAAGTACAAAACAATCAACGGTAAAATGGGCAGATTTTCCTACATTGTTTACTGAAAATAGACAACCTAATACAGATTATTTACTTGTACCTCGTGTTTCATCTGAGAATCGAAAATATATCCCAATAGGATTTTTTGAGAGTAGTGTAATTGCCAGTGATAGTTGTATTACTATACCTAATGCTACTCTCTATTTATTTGGTATTCTCACTTCAGAAATGCACATTACATGGGTAAAATATGTATGTGGAAGATTAAAAAGTGATTATCGCTATTCCAATACCATCGTTTATAATAACTATCCCTTTCCTGAAAACGTCAATGAGAAACAAAAACAGAAAGTAGAAATAGCCGCGCAAGCAGTATTAGACACCAGAGCAAAATATCCTGATAGTAGTTTAGCCGATTTATATGATCCCTTGACAATGCCACCAGACTTAGTAAAGGCACATCAAATATTAGATAAAGCCGTAGACTTATGTTATCGTCCCCAGCCCTTTGTCAGTGAATTAAATCGAATTGAATTTTTATTTAGTCAATATGAAGCCTTAAATGCTCCCTTACTCAAACCAGAGAAAAAGAAAAGAACGAAAAAAAGCAGTTAATTGTTAAATAAAATTAATATAAAGTAAACTTATACCATAAATTTATGGTATGCTATCTTACCTCAATTCGATATTCCGCAGCTAGTTGCAATTCTGAGAATATGCAGACAGAAAATTTTTCCACAAAAAACAACTTGTACTTATACTCCATAATTTAATGCTAAGTTAAGAGTTATTAGCCCTTTTTTCCACACTTACCTAATGTCCAGCGTTTATCCCCGAAGACAACGGCAGCTTGAAAGTTTAGTTCAAAAGTTTGGTTTGTCACTAAATGCACCAGTAAAGTGGCAATTATTGGACTTGGCACTAACTCATCCTACCGTCTCCGATACCGCCAATTATGAACAACTAGAATTTGTGGGCGATGCGGTGGTACGTCTCGTGGCGGCTGTGGTATTATGGGAACATTACCCTAATTGCTCCGTTGGTGATTTTGCCGCTATTCGTTCGGTTTTGGTGAGCGATCGCATTCTCGCCCAATTAGCAAGAGAATATGGTTTAGAATTATATTTATTAGTGGCTGGTAGTGCTACTGCTGATCATATCGGGCAAGAATCACGATTAGCAGATTCTTTTGAAGCAGTTCTAGGTGCGCTTTACCTTAGCACTCAAAATCTTAACCTGATTCGTCCTTGGTTAGATCCCCATTTCCAACAGCTAACCACAGAAATCCGTCTTGACCCTGCTAGACTCAATTATAAAGCGGCTTTGCAAGAATGGACTCAAGCACAATTTAAGGTTCTTCCAGAATATCGAGTTTTAGAAATTAGTCAACCCCACCGCAATCATGAACGCTTCTTTGCTGAAGTTTGGCTACATGAAAAAATGTTAGGACAAGGTAAAGGACGTTCTATTAAAGCCGCTGAACAAGCTGCTGCAAAGGAGGCTTATTTGCTAATTAGCACCCATCTGACAGAGGAGTAATTAAAATCATCTGATATTTATATGTGAATATATATACTTACAGGTGTGATAACATACAAAATAAAACCAATTACCTCCCCCCAAGGGAGGACGAGGCTAAAAGGATTTTAAACCCACCTTTGTGGGTTATGTCTGTGTAGATGCGGTTTATAACCGCCTAATCTATGCTTCTATTCTTCTACTTTTACCCAAAAATCTGCGGTTTTAATATTTCCATTACGGTTAAATTGCATCCACATTTTATATATTCCTGATTTGGGAAATTTTGTCTCAAATTCTATTTTTCCATCTGGGCTATTTTTGAGTGCATGAGCATGAATATAATCGGATTTTGTCAGGGGAGACGAACTTTTAATAATCACTAAATGACCTTTTTCTCCTAAGTAGGGTTGTAGGTCTTGAATGGGTTGATTTTTATTGTCTTTTAAATCAAAAATTAAACTTACTTCTTTACCAGCTTGCAGATTTTTTTCAGACATATTCAGATTGACTTTAGTATCTGTTAAGGTTTTAGTTTTTGTGAATTTTTCTAAATCTTTTGGGGGTGAAACTGTACCAGGAATTGTGATCTTCATTAAAGAGACATTTTCCCTTGCACCAGCGGGTTTATAATCACTGAAAAGTGTATAATTTCCTGATTCTGGAAACTTTGCAGTTACTTGAAATCGTCCATTGTCTTTGTATTCGGGGTGAATATGAGCAAAAGAGTTTAAATCATCCCTAACTACAATTAAGTGCATGATTTTTTCCTGGAAAATATCAAATTTATTTACAGGTTTTCCCGTAGCATCTTGAATATCTATGACTAAATTAACTGATTGATTGGGAGTTAAAGTTTTGGGAGTATTTAATGTCGCTTTAGTAGTTGTTTGTGAATTATTTTCATGATTCATATTTTCCATAGAATGTCCCTCATGTCCACCCATAGAATCTTGATCATGATTCATCATCATACTAGGAGAAACTTCTACTTTAGTAGATTTATTAGTAGATTTAGTAGTTGATGAACAAGCGGAAGCTACTAATAAAGTTGTCACGAAAAAAATACTTGATAAAAATCGTTTCATTTGAGGAATATTGTAATTTTTAATTTATCGGCTAGTTTGACTCCTAACTCCATTACCAATAGCATCTTTTTTCTCTGTATTTGGTAATAAAGCTAGATCAGTTAAGGGTAATTTGATGATTACCGTCGTTCCTTGATTTAAACCCAAACTCTGCAAACTAATTCTACCACCCATCAGTTCAATTAAATTCCGGGAAATTGCTAAACCTAATCCAGTTCCTTCAAATTTGCGCGTAGTTGTACCATCAACCATGACAAAGGGACGAAATAGTTTACCTTGTTCTTCTGGATCAATACCAATTCCTGTGTCTTTAATGGAGACTATAGCATAAGGCTGATGACTATTTGTGTAAATACTTGTACTAATTTGAATACTACCTTCATCTGTGAATTTAGTAGCGTTACCAATAATATTAATTAGCACTTGTTTAAGTTTAACTATATCTGCCTTAATTGGGATGGGTTGATCACCTATATCACAAATTAATTGTAGTCTTTTGGATTGGATATTAACTGATTGTAAGTTAATTACCTCTAATAATAATTGACGTAAATCTAGAGGTACTATAATTACAGAAAGTTTACCAGCTTCTATTTTAGAAATATCCAATAAATCATTGATTAAACCTAATAAATGAATTGCTGTATCATCGGCTTTTTTGAGAAATTCTAATTCTTCTTCTTTGTTATCACACAAACCATCACGAACCAGACGAACACAATTAATAATAATATTAAGTGGGTTTCTTAATTCATGGGAAGTTGTTGCTAAAAATTGACTTTTAATTTGGTTAGCTGATTTAGCTTCTTTCCAAGCAATTTCTAATTCTTCAGCCCAATCTTTGAGTCTTTCTACCATTTGATCTAATGCTTGTGCTAGTTGGTTAAATTCCCGAATTTTGAAATTACGGGGAATAGGTTGGGCTGCGTGGTGACTATGAAGATTAACAGCATAGTCGCGCAGTTCTTCTACTGGACCTGCTAAATAAGGAACTAAATAAAATGATGCTAATAAACTTGCACCAATTAAACCAACTGTTAGCACAATCAGAATTAGTTTAATTTCTTCTAAACCAAATAGGGCATTTTCTACAGTTGTAACTGCTAGTATAATCCATCTTTGTGATGGTTTTGTGGTTATAGGTTTAGTAGTAGCTGTAAAACCAGCGACCAATTCTTCTCCTTCTTTAAAAGATAAATTACTAGAATTATTACTTCCAGCTAAAGCATCTTTAACTATAGCTTGTATTCTTTCTACATCGGGATAATTTTTAATATTAGTACCGATTCTTTCCGGTAATAGATGAGCTAAAACCCTACCATCTTCAGAAATTACAACTAAAGAACCAGTCAGAGAGCCTGGATGATTGGGAGTTTGTTGATATAATGTGGTTTTAATGCTTAATCGGTAAGCTAAATTACCACGTTGATTAGCAACAGGAACTGATAAAAACAACTGGAGTTGATTTTGTTTATCTCGTTTGCCAGTTTTTCCTGCTGGAGGTGGTAATATAAATTGAATATCAACATCATTATTGGTAGGAGATAAACCTGATGGGGTAATTTCTTGATCACCACAACTACTAGCAATTATATCACCTTTTTTAATATGGGTGAGTTGTAAACAATCAATTTGGTTTGGTAGTTGGTTTTTGAGTTGTTTAAGAAATTGTTGAATTTCTACAGATGATCCAGAATGAATTACTTTCGTTTGACTAGCGGTAATTAAATTGGAACGTAAAGCAGCAATATCGTCACTAATTTTTTCTCCTTTGTTAACTGCACTTTCTGTTAAATTTTGTCTGGCTGTATTAAAAAGGCTAGAACGGGCTTTATTCAGGGCGACTAATTCACCTACTAATAAAACCGGGACAAATACCAGCAGTATTCTTGTTACTAAAATTCGTCTAAATGACGATTGACTAGATTTAACCATCTGTTGTCTCTTTTCGCATTCTTAAACCACCATAAAAAGATATGTAATTACACTCACTAAAGGAGACATTTTATAGAAGATAAAGCCGATTTAATCAGCGTTATCAGAATTTTTAATAGATAGAAAATAGGTAAAAATTGAAAATTAAAACTTAAAAAGTTATTACCGATGACCAGTTACCAATGACCAATGACCAATTACCAATTACCTGCCTATTAATTTATCTGTTTTCCCTAAAAATAAACATCATGTAAATCATAAAAAGTAGATATAGTGAATATTGTTGCATATCAATATAGGGAGTAAAATTTCTCAACATTGTCTTATAGCTATAAACTATGAGAAAATCTACACAGCAGCTAAAAATTATCAAAGTAACTTAATGATGGAAAATCGCCCTCATACCACAGTAGTTTTAGCCATGAGTGCTGATGGCAAAATAGCAGATTTAAACCGCTCCCCTGCTCGGTTTGGTTCATTAAATGATAAACTCCATCTGGAGAAACAAATTGCTGCTGCTGATGCTGTTTTATTCGGTGCTGATACCCTTCGTGCTTACGGTACGACAATGATAATATCAGAGTCAATACTCTTGCAACAAAGAATAAAAGTAAATAACCACCCCCAACCTGTTCATATAGTGATTTCCCGTTTAGCTAATCTAAATCCGGACATTAAATTTTTTCAACAACCGGTGAGACGTTGGTTACTCACAACTTCTATAGGGGCTTCTGTTTGGGAAAAAAGTTCAGCATTTGAGGAAATTTTAATATTTGAAACTCCTACGGGAGGAATTGACATTCTGGCTGTTGTAAAATACTTAGCAAGTGTACAAATTAGCCGTCTAGCTATTTTAGGAGGAGGACAATTAGTAGCATCTTTTCTTGAATTGGATTTAATTGATGAAATTTGGCTGACTATTTGTCCACTGATTTTAGGTGGTAATACTGCTCCTTCACCGGTAGGAAAAAAAGGATTTTTATCTGCTCTTGCTCCTCAGTTACAATTACTAGAAGTATCCACAGTTGAGCAAGAAGTATTTTTACACTATCGGATAATTCATCAGTCATAAGTAAATCTAAAATCCTAAATTGTTGAATAATTACACAATGATAAAAGCACACAAACCTAACTATTCTGTCACTTGGACTCACACAATCGCGGATGTTCCTAAATCTGCTTGGGATGCTTTAGCAATACCCTTAAAAACCCCTTTTTTAGAATGGGATTGGTTGCACAATTTGGAAGTATCCCATAGCGCTACAGCCCATGCTGGTTGGTTACCAAATCACTTGGTTTTATGGCGAGATGGAACTTTAATTGCTGCTGCTCCATTATATTTAAAAGGACATAGCCAAGGGGAATTTGTCTTTGATCATCAATGGGCTGAATTAGCATCTCGCTTAGGAATAGAATATTATCCCAAACTCCTGGGAATGACACCATTTACCCCCGCAGAAGGCTATCGGTTTTTAATTTCACCGGGAGAAGATGAGGAAGAAATTACAGCTTTAATGCTCCATGAAATTGATAGTTTTTGTGTTAAACATCGCATTTCTAGCTGTCATTTTCTCTATGTTGATCCCCAATGGCGACCAATTTTAGAAAAACAGGGTTTGACAACTTGGTTACATCATAGTTATATTTGGAAAAATGCTGATTTTACAACTTTTGATGATTATTTAACTGGCTTTAATGCTAATCAAAGACGCAATATTAAACGGGAACGCAAAGCTGTAGAACAAGCAGGTTTAAAACTTCAAGCTATGACTGGTGACGAAATTCCCCCATCTATGTTTCCCTTAATGTATGATTTCTATGCTGATACTTGCGATAAGTTTGGTTGGTGGGGTAGCAAATATCTGACAAAGCAATTTTTTGAACAGTTATACCATAATTATCGTCATCGCGTTGTATTTTTTGCTGCTTATCACCAACAAGATCAAGATCAGCGTCAACCCATGGGAATGTCTTTTTGTTTATTTAAAGATAATCAACTCTATGGACGTTATTGGGGGAGTTTTCAAGACATAGATTGCTTACATTTTGACGCTTGTTATTATACACCAATTGCATGGGCGATCGCTCACAATATCCAAACTTTTGATCCCGGTGCTGGTGGTAAACATAAAAAACGCCGTGGTTTTCCTGCTACTCCTAATCACAGTCTCCACCGCTTTTATAACCACCGTTTAGAAAAAATTATCCTCCCTTGGATTCGAGAAGTCAATCACATCGAACAACAAGAAATAGACGCTATTAATGCAGAATTACCTTTTAAATAGCAAAATCTAGATCGCTTTTAGATACCGGACTTCTCACAGAATTCCGGTATCTACCTAAATGATCTATAATTACACTGAAGATGTAATCTAAAAAAGACTGTCTCAATAAATTTACTTTTGATAAAGCATGAAGGATTTACTACTTGAAGATTTGACAGCAATTGATCATAAACTTTCCCAGCGTCATATTGATCTTGACCCCAATGGCTATTTTATCATCTACATAGATAAAAATGAAGGATTGATTTATGCCAAGCACTTCACTAATATTATTAATGAGCGTGGTTTAGCGGTAGATCCAGAAACAGGTAAGGTCATTCCCGTACGCGGTAAGGTGGAAAGAACACACACAACCGTATTTAGTGGCCGCACAGCCAAAGAACTCTGTATTAAGATCTTTGAAGAAACTCCAGATTGTCCTATTACCTTCTTAGATCATGCAGCTTATTTAGGTAGAGAATTTGTCCGCGCTGAATTAGCTTTAGTATGCGGTAAAGATTATATTCAAGATTGATTAGTAGTAGTGATGAGTAAATACTTACCTCATCACTTATTACCTATTCCCCAGATTCTTTAGATTCTTTAGTTGCTGGTTGAAACACTTGGTAAATATAATATGTGGCCATGGGAATCACAGTAGCCGCAATTAAAAGCCCTACAACCCAAACAGTAGCATTGCCTTTATCAGTGTCTTCCGCTTTAGTGAACGTTCCTTCTACTTTGACAGTTTCTATTTTCTGTGGGGGACCTGGATCTGGTTTACCAGATAGAACCGCAACCAGGCGATCGCTCACATCCAAAAAACCCTGATTATATTTATTGCCATTACGCAAAAATGTACCTAATGTTTCTTCAGTAATACTCTGCGCGATCGTATCAGTCAATAGAGACTTAATATTATCACCACTAATTAAAGCAGTTCCATTAGTAACAGTGTCAACTAGTAATAACACTTGATTAGCTTGCTCTGCTGCGGTTGGAAACCATTTAGTAAATAATCCTTTGCCAAAACTTTCCGGTGTTTCACCGTAGTCAAGCCTGTGAATTGTTACAAGTCTCACCTCCTGACCAGTTTCCTGAGCCAAATCCTTGAAAGTCTTAGTCAAATTACCTTCATTAAATCGGCTAATCACATCACCTTGATCTAAAATCCAAGTATCTGCTGTTAAACCTGGCATTTCGTATACACCAGTAGCAGAAGCAGGTAAAATAAACAGCCAAGTCCCCATCACCATTACCAGTAAAGGTAAAAGAAGACGAGTAAAGTATTTTTTGTTACCAAATAACTTTTTGAGTAACTGTTGCATAGTATGAATCCTTAAACAGACTTGCAATCAAAATACTACATAATGAGGGACTTGGTAATTGGTAATTGGTAAGAAGTTCTTTTCCCTGTACTCCAGCATCGGCGGGGATATGTAACTTCATTAAGGTAATATTAAATTTAATAAAAGTAAAAAATCTTTGTTTAAGGAAATATCATGACAGCCTCTACCACCTTTGACTTAGTAGCACTAAATCAGCAATTGGAAACCGCAACCCCCAAGGAAATTTTAGCTTGGTCTATTAACAATATCCCCACGGGACTGGTACAAACTAGTGCCTTTAACGTTGATGACATCATCTTGACACATATACTGTATACAGAACTTGAGCATCCAGTTCCTGTAATTTTTCTTGATACCCTTTATCACTTTCCCCAAACCCTAGAATTAGTTGCTAAAGTCAAAGAAATCTATAACCTTGATTTAAAAACCTATAAAACACCAGATGTAGATAGTCGTGAAGCCTTTGCTGCTAAATTTGGTGAAGCCCTTTGGGATACAAATATTGCTAAATTCCACGATATTACCAAAATTGAACCATTGCAACGGGGTTTAGATGAACTGAATACCGTAGCCTGGATTACAGGCCGCCGTCGTGATCAAGCTATTACCCGTGCTACCATGCCTGTATTAGAATTAGATGGTAAGGGAAGATTGAAAATTAACCCCCTAGCTACTTGGACCCGTAAACAAAGTTGGGAGTATGTAGCTGAACATAAGGTAATTTACAACCCTCTCCATGACCAAGGTTATCCCAGTATTGGTGACGAACCTATTACCACTAAGGTAGGTGAAGGTGAAGACGAACGCGCTGGACGTTGGCGTGGAAGTGAAAAAACTGAGTGCGGAATTCATATTTAGTCAGTTGTTAGCAGTCTAGACGACTAAACCCCCGACTTCTTGAAGCAGTCGGGGATCATCCTACAATTAAATAAATTATGAAAATTCTTCATCTTTCAGATATCCATATTGGTAGCGGTTTTTGTCACGGGCGTGTTAATTCCCTCACAGGTTTAAATACACGATTGGAGGATTTTGTCAAGACATTATCTTTGTGTATTGACCGGGCGTTAAATGATCATGTAGATTTAGTTTTATTTGGTGGTGATGCTTTTCCTAATGCGACACCTGCGCCCTATGTTCAAGAAGCTTTTGCTCATCAATTTCGTCGCTTAGTAGATGCAGATATTCCCACGGTGTTATTAGTAGGAAATCATGACCAACATTCCCAAGGTTTGGGAGGCGCTAGTTTAAATATTTACCGAACTTTAGCTGTACCAGGTTTTGTGGTTGGTGATACTTTGACCACTCACCGCATTTCTACCCGCAATGGAGATATACAAATAATTACTCTCCCTTGGTTAACTCGTTCTACTTTGATGACTCGTCAAGAAACTCAGGGTTCTTCTTTGGCCGAAGTTAATCAATTACTCACAGAACGTTTACAAGTGGTAATAGAAGGCGAAATTCGTCGTCTTGACCCTAGTATTCCTACGGTACTTTTAGCTCATTTAATGGCTGATAATGCAACTTTGGGCGCGGAACGCTTATTAGCAGTGGGTAAGGGTTTTACTTTACCTTTGTCTTTGTTAACTCGCTCATGTTTTGATTATGTGGCTTTAGGTCATGTTCATAAACACCAAAATCTCAATAAATCTAATGACCCACCAGTGATTTATCCGGGAAGTATTGAACGGGTAGATTTTAGTGAAGAGAAGGAAGATAAAGGTTATGTCATGATAGACTTGGAAAAGGGGAAGGTAAATTGGGAATTTTGTCCTTTACCGGTGCGAATATTTCGGACAATTGAAGTAGATTTATCTAAACACGATGATCCACAAGCAGCTTTATTAAAAGGAATTGCTAAATATGATATTCAAGATAATGTGGTACGACTGATTTACAAACTGCGCTCAGATCAATTGGATTTAATTGATAACTCTTCCCTCCACAGTGCTTTAAAATCCGCCCATACTTACACCATTCAAGCAGAACTAGTCAGTCAGTTAGCAAAACCCCGGATTCCTGAATTGAGTACGAGTACCAGTATTGACCCAATGTCTGCTTTGAAAACATACTTAAATAATCGGGAGGATTTAAAAGATATCGCCCCGTCTATGTTAGAAGCAGCACAAAATTTGTTAACAGATGATCAGGAAATTATAAAATATAATCTCCCCGACTTATTGAAAAATTCGGGGATCTAACTCTAAAAAACTTAACAGTTAATTATGTTACAAATCTGCCAAAATTGCTATATTCTATAAACTCAGACTTGAGTTTGTCCTCAACTAAATAAAAATAAACACATTTATCTGGTGGACTTTCTATGTCCTTGTATCCTCAGATTAAGCAATTTTTCCTTGGTAAGTCCTTACCAACCAGCGCCCATAGCGAAGAGCGATTAAGTAACGGTGCGGCTTTAGCGGTTCTTTCTTCTGATGCTCTTTCCTCGGTAGCGTATGCTACAGAAGAAATTTTACTAGTTTTAGTCGCAGCAGGAAGTGGCGCTCTGGGTTTGTCCTTACCTATTGCTGTAGCAATTATCGTCCTCTTGGCTATAGTAGTCCTTTCCTATCGTCAAACCATTCGCGCCTATCCTCAAGGTGGTGGTTCTTACATTGTCGCTAGGGAAAATCTCGGTCTTTATCCCGGATTGGTGGCTGGTGGTTCGCTGATGATTGATTATATTTTGACTGTAACTGTCAGTATATCTGCTGGTACAGCCGCTTTGACTTCAGCCATTCCGGTACTGAAATCTCACACTGTCCTGCTGTGTTTGTTTTTCATCTTTTTGATTATGCTGGCAAATCTCCGGGGTGTCAAGGAGTCAGGACAGATATTCATGGTTCCTACTTATGCCTTTATTACCAGCATTTTTCTGTTAATTGGCATTGGTTTGTTTAAATATACCACTGGGCAGGTGATAACTGAATATCCTTCTCTTCCTGTTAGTGAAGGCATAAGTGTATTCTTCATTTTACGGGCTTTTTCCGCCGGTTGTACCGCACTAACGGGGGTAGAAGCAATATCTGACGGGGTTTTAGCTTTTAAAACTCCAGAATGGAAAAATGCTCGCCTGACTTTGTTATATTTGGGAGTGATTTTGGGATTTATGTTTGTGGGTATCAGCTACTTAGCAAACATTTATCATATTGTTCCCGAAGAAGGACAAACCGTAGTTTCTCTTTTGGGTAGGGTTATTTTGGGAAATGGACCTGTTTACTATTTCCTGCAAATTGTCACTCTGCTGGTTTTGATGTTAGCTGCTAATACCAGTTATGCAGATTTTCCCAGACTGTGTTATTTCTTAGCACGAGATGGATTTTTACCTCGTCAATTATCTCTCTTGGGCGATCGCTTGGTCTACTCTAATGGTATTATGCTCTTGAGTATCTGTGCAGGAGTCTTAGTAATTATCTTTAAAGGTCAAGTTAACGCCATTATTCCTCTCTACGCGGTTGGTGTATTTACTTCCTTTACTCTCTCCCAAGCAGGTATGGTACGTCACTGGTTTCAAGAACAAACCAGAGGTTGGCGTGCAAGCGCAATCATGAATAGCTTAGGAGCATTTTCTACCCTAATAGTGTTATTAGTAATTATTTGTACTAAGTTCCTATTAGGTGCTTGGCTGGTTGTAATCGCAATTCCTTTAGTAGTTACTCTATTTGCAGCTATTCATAGTCATTATCAATATGTAGCTCAACGTCTCAGTATCCACGATTTAGCACCCCGGACTTATATCTCCGTTCCCAAACCCGCAGTTGTCACTCACCCTGCGGTAGTTGTAGTGGGACAACTCAACCGAGGAACGGTAGAAGCTTTGGACTATGCGCGGACAATTGCAGATAAAATTGTTGCTGTTCACGTAGATATTGGTTCTACAGACCGGGAAGAATTACAAAAAAAATGGCAAAATCTAGAAGCGGATATTCCTTTGGAAATTATTGAATCTCCCTATCGTTCTGTAATTGACCCCATTGTAGATTTTATTGGTCAGTTCCAGAAAAATCACCCAGGTGTTTTCACAACTATCATTATTCCTGCTTTTGTTCCTCGTAATTGGTGGGATAGTATTTTACATAATCAAACAACTTTGTTTTTGAAAAATGCTTTACGAGTTAATAAAAGTCGCATTGTTACGACTGTTAGATATTACTTATGATAATTGTCAATTGTTAGGTGTTAATTTTTTAAAACTTCCGTTCAAACTCAATTACAGCGCGACTATCATCCGTTAAATTAGTAGAAGAACGGAGACGAAGTTCATTATTTATTCGGTAATTAATCCCCCATTGTAAAGGATCACTAGCAGTCAATATCTTAATAGTAGAAAGGGAAAACTTCGGAGAAATATCAACTCCTGCTTCTAAAGCCAATTCTAAAGATGAGTTATTTCTCCCTGCTTCTGGCCTTTGGGAAAGAATAGTGGGAAATACTCTTAATTCGCTTAAACCAAAAGCATCACCAATTTGATTAAATGCACCTTGGAAATTACTAAAAACGGCCGAACCAGCAATATTAATTAAACCCAGTTTAATGTCACCACGTTCTTTAGTATCAATGAACCCACCCCCTAATAAAGTGACAATTTGTGCTTCTGAACGTGAAGGATTGCTTTTGAGTTGCAAATTCTCATTGATTTGAGTAGCTAAACCATTAATACTTGCTTCGACTCGAACTGTTTCTAAACCCGATAAACCTAAAGAACCTACAGAATTTTGTCGGCCAATATCGTTATTTTGAACTACATCTAGAATTTTAGCAAATAGACGAATATCCAAATAAGGGTCACGGGGTTGACTAGAAACAAAAGTAGCGGTATGTTCATAACCTCGTGCTAAACCTAATTGGGTCGTGAATAAATTCACCGCACCTTTAGTTAGTTTAATAGTTCCTTCCGGTACGGGTTCAGTTAAAGAACCATTAACAATTAAATCCCCAGCAGCTTGGAACTTAAAAAGCGGTGGACTAGTAATTTGTACATTTTTACCTAAGTTCAATTCTAACTTATTTAACTTGGTAATTTTATTTTCTACCTCTGGAGATCTTTGAGAAATGCTGATTTTACCATTTGAGGAATTAACATTTTTAGATTCTGCTAACAATACTTGACCATCAAATAATTCTATCTTACCACCAATTACAGGTTGCAGAAGAGAACCTGTAATTTTTACATTACCACTAGCACCCCCTTGATATAATCCCTTGAGATTTAAAGCCAATTGTTCTAAATTAACAGTCAGTGCATTTTCTGTTTTAATATTTTGACTAGTAAAAATTGGTAGCTCTCCCACCACTTCAACTTTACCATTACTAAATCTACCTTCAAGACTGTCTACAAATACTCGGTTTAAATCAAACTCTGCACTACCATTTATATTGGTTAACTTTCCTGGTAATGCTTGAGCGCTAAAGGTAGCATTACTCAAGGAAGCTTTACCTTCAACCAACGGGTTTTTTAAAGTTCCCGAAACTTTTAAATCTAATTCTCCTTGTCCATTTTCAAAAGCTACTTCATTAGTAAAAAGATTTAGAAGTGTTAAACCTTCGTTTTTGACTTTCACATCTAAGGTAATTTGATTACCCTCGGATTTTCTAGTCGCAAAAGGTATTTCATAAGGAATACTCCCCGAAATTTCAGTTCCAGATTCTTTCCCCGTTCCTGAGACATTGCTACTAAAGTTTAATCTTCCATTAGCATAATTGAAAGTAGCGTTGGTTGATGCTATTTGTTTTTGATTAATTGTTCCTTCTGTAATGTTTAATTCTCCTATAGCTTGAGGATTATTAATACTACCTGCTATTGCTGTCGTTAAATTCAGTTTACCTCCAATTCCCACTGGTAGTTTCACTAAATCATTTACTCGCCCAAGAGGAAAATTTTCTACTGTCAATTTACCTGATTGTTTACTATTACCAATGTTACCTGTAAAGGTAATTAACTTTTGCTGAGATTGAATTTGTAAAGGTTGTAAACGGAAAATTCCCTCTTCTAAACTACCCTTAACTACTACTTTTTCCACCGCATAAAATCGGCTTGGTTCTGTTGGTTTACCCCAAGTAAAGTTTTGTCCTTGCAGGTTAAATTTCACTCTTGGTTGGTCGGTGGTAGCAGTATTAATACTGATACCACCGTTTAAAATCCCTTTTAAGTCTCTTAATTCTGGTATGGGTGTAGCATTTATCCGTTTTTGTTCTTGGGCAGTTACCAGGGCATTAATTTCCGATAACCTTTGAATTTGGCTGAATAAGGACTGATTTGGTAATTTTTGGGATTGAGCGGTTAACTCCTCAGCTTTGCCGTATTTTGGTGCTTTTAAACCACGTTGCAAGTCTTGAAGTTCAAATATTTGGGCAACATTAAGAATGTCTTGAATATTACCTTTGTCAATTTTGATGTTTGCTCGCAGTTGGGGTTTTTTAGTCCATGGTCTGATGTTTGCATCAAAGTTATATCTGCTTTCACCTTTGCGAAATTCGCTATTACCGAGAATAAATGTTTGATTATCATAGCGTAGTTGGGTTTGAAAGCCATCGCCTTTAATGCGGCCAATTTCTGGTTTCTCAATGGCTATATTCCCCTCTGTCGCTAATGTCTGGGAATTAATTTGTAAATTTCCACTTAATAATCCCCCCACACCTCCCGGACTTAATAGTGTATCATCTGGTAAAATTATATTTAATGCTCCTAATGGTAGATTAGTCATACCCACGGCTAAGTTACCATCTGTTTCTATACCTGATAACAATGCTTGTTGCCACTTGACTAAAAAAGATTTAGGACGATTATTACTATCTAATTTAAATGCTATACGCTCTTTTCCACCTGCAACATCTAAGGTTACTCCCTGTCCTGATACAGCTTGAACACTACCAGTTAGAGATGGTTCAAATGCCAATTTTTGAAGTCTTAAATCTGTAAATCCCAATTTACCTGTAATATTTGGTGCAGTGGGTTTTCCTCTCAACTGGCCACTAAAATCCAGATTTCCAGCAATATCTACGTTTTTAGGTAATTTAATGGGCAATTTTTGTAGATTATAATTATTTACATCTAAGTTTAAATTCATATCCGTAATTTCGGGAATCCCTACTTTTTCGGCATTAGCTAATAAATAACCTTTAACTTGGAAATTACCATTATTATAACTATCTATAGTTAGCTTTTTTCCATTCCAACCAATATATAACCAAATAGGTGGATCAATACCTGGCAAACCTCTATTAAATCGCAGTTGACCAACAGCAGCAATATCTGCTAATTTGGGAGTGGCTAAAGTTCCCGCTAGTTGTAATTTCCCTGTCAACTGTCCTTGTAACTGCTGACCAAAAGAGCGCAATTCTAACCCAGAAGTAGCCAAAGAAGCCTGATAATTTCCATCGTTAACTCGAATATCAGAGACCATAACCGTTCCGCTAGGAAGTTTCAATCTCCCTTTTCCCTCTCCCTGAATAGTTTCAGGTTGGAATGACTCCACAGAACCCCCTACCTGTAATTCACCTGTGATATTTCCTTGCCATGGGGATGGTACAGGTGCTAAACTAAGTAAGGATACATTATCAGCTTGAATTTTCGCCTCATAGCGACCTTCCGCAACTTGAATATTCCCAGCTTTAATTTTCCCCCCTCCCACAGATAAAAAGGCCTCACCCAATGCTGTGAGGGTTTTGAGTTGGAAATTTTCCCGATTACCCCCAATCATGAATTTACCTGTGAGGGGATAATTTAAAATCGGGTTGGTTTGTTTTTGTTTTAATATTGTGCCTAAGCGTAAATTTCTCCCTAGTAACAAGGCTGTGAAATTTTGCTCTTGTAAATTGATTTGGGCTATATTGACTGTACCACCCGCAATGTTAACATTCGCATTTTCAGGGATAATTGTCTCGATTTTAAATGGTGAGGAATTTCCTGATAAACGGATATTGCCATTAAATTCCGCCCCAGTTAACGAAATATTCTCCTGTTGTTTTTGGTCTATAAAGGAGGCTAATTTAATCTTATTAGCTTGCGCTAAAGCTTGCCAACGACCATTACTATAAGTACCACTACCCCTAACTATGCCACTACCTACATTAGCAACTAGATCACGGAAGGAAACCGTCTGGTCAGAATTAATAATTGTTGTTAACCTTGCGGGATATTTAGCTTGAGGTGCTTGCAATTTTACTATAGTCTGGGTTTTATTATCCGCTCCTTTGAGTTGGGCTGTAGCTGATAATAGTCCAATGGGGAATCCTGTTTGAATATTATATACTTGAGCGATCGCATCTCCGGCTATATTTTCCCCACTCAAGTTAAAATCTAGTTGGGGTACTGCACTCAGTTTAATTGTTCCCCCACCTTTTACCTGACCTTGATATGTAGTTTTTCCTTGGATATCTGTAATTTTCAGCAGAGACTTACTGCTTATCAGTTCAAATTTACTACTAACTTTCTGAAAATCTACTTTATCAATTCGGACAGTTTTCAAACTGCTGACACTACCGGATAATACTGGCTGGGAAATTCCTCCCAATATCTGTACATCTGCTTGAGCTATCCCAGTTACAGGAACTGGTAACTTGACTTTCAGAGTAGTTTGGGCATTAGCTAAACTTACCGCATTGACACGCCCTTTTAAATTAAATCCAGCTTCCTGGTCAATTGTACCTGATGCTGTAACGGGGATTTGCCCGTAGTTGGTAATTATCTGCTCTAATTTAATCGCCAGTCCATCAAAACTGAGATTCCCTTGACTATTATTTAATAATTGAGGTATTTTAGGGATTTGTACCGTTACTCCCGCTATGGCCGCCTTACCGTATAATAAGGTTTTCCCCCTGGGAACTACTTTAATTTGCAAATCACCATTGACTCTACCAGTTTTTAAGGTTAGTGGTAAAGTGACAATTCGCGTAATATCTGCGGCAAGAATGTTTTCCGCTTGTAGTCGAAAATCCCCAACTAAAACTTTCTGAGGAATTAAATCCCCGGTAATGGAAATATTACCCCCACTGACTGCCTTACCAGCTAATTCTAATTTAATCAGACGATTTTGATTTAAGAGTTTAGCTGTGCCATTAATTCCTGAAAATGCTACTTTCTCTGGTAAAGAATTTTTTTCTAAAACCGATACTTTCGGCACTAATACTAAATTAGCATCACGAAACCGCAATTTATCCAAATCAGTTTTAATCAATGCTTTACCCGGAGGCGGAGTTATAGTAGTAGTTAACCAGCGTCCTTGGGAATCTTGTTCAATATAAATATCTGGGTTAATTAAAGTTACATCTAATCGCAGATTGCGGTTAATAACTAATTGCCAAGGATCAAATCCCACTTCAACAGCTTTTGTATTTACCTTATCTGAATCCGTATCTGTAGTTGGTATCTCTGAAGCGGCAAAACTTACCCCTGTCAGGGAAAATGACTTAACTGCTCCCAATTTGACCGGACGGTTCAGGGTGTTAGTTAGATTTTGGGTAACTAATGGTACTAAATCATCATAAACGAAATTCCGCAACCGCCAAACACCGGCAATAATTCCCAGCACCAATACAGCACCTAAAACTAGTCCACCTCGACTTAATATTGTTAACCATAGACGCTCCAACCCAGAGTTTCTGGAGTGAGAATTTTGACCAGGAGAGTTAGACATGATGTTTTCACCACAACTTATGGGATGAGGAAGCCCGCTAAATTTACGCTGCTGGATATTTGACACTCACTTTCCCCATTATACCAAAAGCTGTCTTTCTAGAACGGAGTTTTTCACCAAAATTTTCGGGAAAAAGAGTAGAAAAGGTATTGACAAAGAGTTTTTAATCTGTTATCATAGAAACGACGAGGAAGAACTATCTTCTACTTTTATGTAAATTAATATTATTTTTATCACGCACAGGCGCGGATGGTTGGCACTTTTTCGAGAAAAAGAGTAGAAAAGATGTTGACAAAGAGTTTTTAATCTGTTATCATAGAAACGACGAGGAAGAACTATCTTCTGATAATTTCAGAAATCTACAGCAAAGAAGCCCAAGCAGATTTTATCAATAATTATTTTAAAAAAAATAGTTGAGAAAGTCAAGCCCGAAAATGAACTTTTTTCGTCGAGTTATTGAGAATATTCTCAAGATTATTGAGAATAGAGGGGCAATTATTCAACTTGACCTTTTTTTGTCAAATTCCTATTTAAAAAACTTATAGTTAATTAACTATATGATTGGAAAATCTTTTAGTTTAGCTGTGAGTCCTGAAAATCCGACAAAAATGATCTCAGACTTTTGCAAATGCACAACCTAGAACTTTAATATAAGTTAGACAAGAAATTAAAGGATAGATAATGCGTGTTTTTGTACTAATTTTTAACGCTGGTACGGATAATGAGGGCATTCACAGCGTTCGGATTACCAATGGCCAAGGGTTAGAAGGTAATCAAATCCTCATGTTTGAATCAGAAGATGATGCTACTCGCTATGCTTTAATGTTGGAAGCTCAAGACTTCGCTGTACCGACAGTGGAAATGATGGATGCTGCTGATGTTCAGGAATTTTGCGAAAGTGCCGGCTATGATTGGGAAATCATTCCCGAAAATAGTGAATTAGTAATTCCACCAGAAATGAACGTGGAAGAAACTGACTGGCAAGCTGAAGCCGAAATAGAGGATACTGGGAAGGATTTTCTTTCCGCTGGTCCATCTGTCCCGGAAATTGCTAATCCTAATTTAGACAGCATTCGTCGTCAATTAGAAGGGCTATTATAATTTGTCATGGGTCATTAGTCATGATCAGTAAATGACAACTGACTATTGATTTGTTACCACTGACCAAGAATATAGACTACACAAAATGACAAATTTCCAGGAACGCGGCCATCTACTCACAGAACAAGTTAATCCTCATAGTCTCAATCTAGACCAACTCAATTCCCTGGAATTGGTGGAGTTATTTAATCATGAAGACCAAAAAGCAGTAGCAGCAGTAGCAGAGGCTAAAGTTGAATTAGCAGCAGCTATTGATTTGACAGCGGACAGGTTACGTCAAGGGGGACGTTTATTTTACGTGGGTGCAGGGACAAGTGGCAGATTAGGAGTATTAGATGCTGCTGAATGTCCACCTACTTTCTGCACTCCGGCCGAGTTGGTACAGGGAATTATTGCCGGTGGTGCTGGTGCATTGGTTCGCAGTTCTGAGGATTTAGAAGATCGATCTGAAGATGGGGAAAGTGCCATTTCTCAACGACAAATTACCCAACTAGATGTGGTCGTCGGCATTACTGCCGGAGGAACAACACCTTTTGTTCACGGTGCTATTAATGCTGCTCGTCAACGCGGAGCTAAAACTATTTTTATAGCTTGTGTCCCCGCTGAACAAGTCACTATTGAAGTTGATATTGATATCCGTTTGTTAACAGGTCCAGAAATTTTGGCTGGTTCTACTCGTTTGAAAGCGGGAACTGTAACAAAATTGGCTTTAAATACTCTCTCCACTGGGGTAATGGTCAAACTCGGTAAGGTCTATGGTAATCGCATGGTTGATGTCGCTGTGACTAATCAAAAGTTACGCGATCGCGCTTTACGGATTCTACAAGACTTGACGGGATTAAGTCGAGAAGCGGCGGGTTTCTTACTGGAACGCAGCGGTAAATGGGTGAAGTTGTCCTTATTAATGCACTGGACGGGTTTAGATCAGGAAGCGGGTAAGGAACTACTAGCTGCACATTTGGGTAATCTCCGTCAGGCTGTAACTAGTTATAATCAAGATCATAATTCGGGTGTTGGTAAATGAAAGTGTGAATTTCACTTCACCTATATCTTTACCTATATCTAGGGTGTTTTAGCTGTCTTCGTAACGCAGCACTCCAGGCACAGAGGACGCACAGAGGAAGAGTGTTTATATGTTAGATTTGCGTCAAAATAGTGAAAGTTGACCTTCTTTTTTTAGTTTCCAACTGTTTTCTCCCATGCGTTCTCCTATGTCTTCTAACACACTCAAAATGGTTTGATCTTCTGGGGTAGTTCCATTTTTTAAAAGTGGTAATAAATGCAAAACTATTTGATCAAAGTTGGGATTTTTCTTTTCTCTTTCCATTCTGCGTAAGTAACTCATTAAGTAGTATTTAATTCTCAATTTTACATCTATATGTGATTTGAATTTTGCATCTTTTTTGAGAGTAAATAGTTCTGTTTTTTCATCATAGTCAAAATTACCTAATAAAATTGGTGTTAAATCAGAATATTCTTTTTTTAATAAGTCTAAAAAACCTAATTCTAAACCTTTAATAATTAGTTCATCGTTAATTTGTTCTAGAGTTGCACCATCATTTTTAGCTATAATTCCTTCAATAGTTTGAATGACAATTTCTGCAATATCCATTCCTAAGTTAGCTTTCATAATAGCTTTAGGACTGCGAACTTTACGAAAATTAATGATTAATTGTCCTGATAAAACTGTAAAAGGGTTTTGTCTCTTTTTAAAGCTTGTTTGGCCATTTTTTTGTGGTACTGCACCAATATATTCAAAACCGCAACTTTCCGCAGTATCAATAATTAAATGCCAAAATTCAGGATCTTTATGAGCAAATACAAATGATAACCACCGGTCAAATTTTAACACTCGATACATTTCTTTGATGCTTTCAGCTATTAATTGGTTATATTCATCTTTAGTTTTTTGATGTTCTCCTCCCTCAATTGCTTCTTGTTGATAGTCTGCTTCTGTTACTTCTAAATCTAACCAAGCATTCCACATTACAGATAAATCTAAATAGGGAATTTTCTTACCATAGGGAGGATCTGTATATATATAGTCTACACTTTCTTTGGGAATAAAACTTAAATTTGTGGCTGAACCTTTAATAATTTGTCCATAAGAAATAGTTTTTTCGTTAATAAAATATTCCATCTCTTTTTTTGCTGCAACTACTTTTTTAAATCGCATTTCAAAATAAGTTAAGATATCTATATCTACTGGTGAAGGAGCAATTCGATAACGATAATATCTAAAAGCAGAAGAATCTCCTCCTCCATCAGTGCGAACAGATGAAGAATGATAAGTTAAATTTACTTTTGTCAAAAGTCCAGAAAACATTAGCATTAATGAATTTCTAATATTTTTGTTTCTCTCTTTTTTAATAATTGACTTTAATAAACCTAACTGTGCTAATTGTTTATCACTAAATAACTGTTCTACAGTTTCCACGTCTGAACCTTTAGGTAATTGTAAACCTTGAGGATAGGGATATTTTATTAATGCTTTTTGAATATCAGGTTCCGTTTGAGGTTCTTTGTTTTCATATTCCGTTTTTACTCTTGCAAAAGCTACTGAAAGTTCATCAAAATCTACAGGAGCAATTAAAGAATTAACAAGAAATACAGCCATAGGATTAATATCTGTACTAATGGCTTTTCTATTATTCATTAAAGCTTCAATAGCTGTCACTCCACTACCACCAAAAGGATCAAGAATTAAATCTCCAGGTTGACTAAAGTTTTTAATATATTCAGCGACTACATTCCACGCTTGTTTAGTAAAATATCCATGAACTCCAAAATGTCTTTTAGCAGATTGTTTTTTAACTAAAATTTCTTCCAATAAAGGACGAGTATTATAATCGAAACTAACTTGAGGTTTAGCTGTAGCTATGGTAGTTTCATAATTAAAGTTTTTACCAGATTGAAAACTATTAGGTGATAAATATTGAGTTAATTTTTCCCAATGATATTCAATTTCATCCAGGTTAAAAAATAAAATAGGTATATTAGTTGCGGTGGTTTTAAATATAGAAAACTCTACACCATTACAAAGAGCAAAATAATTACTCCTAATTTCCGGGTGGGTAGCATAACTATAAACCTGTTCTATATGATCACCCTCTTTAATATTCTCATTTGGTGCTTTTGCGTCAAGTACCCAAGCAAAATTATTTTCTACCTTCAAAACATAATCAGGAACAAGATTTATAGGGCGTTTTTTACTACCAATCTTTAAAAAAGGATGTTGTAATGTTTTACTACGAATTATATTGATTTCTGTATACCCAAGTGCTTTTAAAATAGGCAGAATAATTACTTCTCTAACGCTATCTTCTTTGAAATCTGGATTTTTTTTTAGTGTCTGCAAGTTTAAATTTCCAAAAAGATTTTTCATTTTTACCCCTGATCAAATTTTTAGATTAGATGTGAGATTAGATGATTTTTCAGGCTATCTTTGAAGTTTATTATGGTAGATTCCCCTATTATAACACCTTAATAAAATAAAACCAAATCATACATAAAACTTAATTATTCAACAATTAAATTCAAATAAATTCAAAGTCCGACACTAATTTTTGAACAACAAAATCCCCGACTTTTAAAAATTAAATAAAAATCAAATAAAAATCAAATAAAAATCAAATAAAAATCAAATAGGAGTTTTATATATAGGTTAAGAGTTTTGATAAGAGAGACATCTTCATAAACATCAGTAAGTAGGGTAACGCAAAAAAACCGACATAAGTAACGAAAAGTAAAGTTGCCCAAAACCTGTTCCCTGTTCCCTGTTCCCTGTCCCCAGTTAAGAGTTCCCTTGTCATAACGACAATTTTTAACGCCAACCTACTTAATAGTTTAATTGTAATTGCTGTTATTTTTTAGGTGTTGCTTCACCAAATTTAATGACAAGGGAAATTGATATACTCACTATCAAAATCAATGTCATACTTAAAGCTGAACCAAAACCCCAATTTTGAGTAGCACCAAGAAACTGATTATAAACTAATCTGGCCGCTGTCATGCTGGAAGCACCTCCTAATAATTCGGGGTCAATAAAATCCCCTAATGCAGTAATAAAAACTAGCAATGAACCAGCCGCAATACCCGGTAAAACTTGAGGTACGGTCACTTTTAAAAAAGTTT
This sequence comes from Dolichospermum sp. FACHB-1250, assembly GCF_014696335.1. Taxonomy (NCBI): domain Bacteria; kingdom Bacillati; phylum Cyanobacteriota; class Cyanophyceae; order Nostocales; family Aphanizomenonaceae; genus Dolichospermum; species Dolichospermum sp. FACHB-1250. Next base: position 14,973 of record NZ_JACJPZ010000004.1, on the reverse strand, counting down.
GGATGGAATTTGCACCTAAATCAGCAGCAGCTTCTAATAGTCTTTTATCTAATTTTTCTAAGGAAGCATACAAAATTAATACCATGTAGGGTAATAGGCTGTAACTCATACCAATTAGTACGGCTAAATTACTATTGAGAATATCTAAAATTGGTAAACCAATACTGGTTAACAAACTATTTAATAATCCGCTGGGACGCAAAATAGTAATCCATGCGTAAGAACGTAATAAAGAAGAAGTCCATAAAGGTAATACAAAAGCTAATACTAACAAATTCTGCCAGCGATGTGGTACTATTACAGCAATCCAATAAGCAACGGGAAAACCTAGCATTAAGGTGATAATAGTAGTACCAAAGGCAAAAAAAAGTGAGTTGAATATCACCTTTAAATAAATCGGTGCAAAAATGTGAATATAATTACTAATACCACTGGGATTTACTAAATCACCCGGACGAATATCTGGGACTAAGCTTAACTCAAAAATGATTAATGTTGGCAAAAGTAATAATATTAATAACCAAATACCAGATGGTGCTAGTAATGTCAAGGGAGGTAGCCAATTTTTCCAGGCTGTTTGCAATTTGTCTGTTTTTTTCAGGTTGTTAGTAGATTCCATTTGAGTATGAGGATTTGGTGATTTTGGATGAGCATTACCCCACAAGGGTTATATATTTAATATTTAATATTTAAAATTGCCATTTTTCTGTATTTTGGTTTTGTGCTGTAACTGACCGATAAATCTAACCACAGAGGCACAGAGAACACAGAGGTAAGAGGTAAGGGGGTGATGTTTTACTTTATCATTAATTTTTTTATGTTAGTTATGTTAGTAATTGTGTCCAATATCTATCATAGATTTCTTCAAATTTTTCCAAGGGGGTAATCCGTTCACATTTTGCTAAAATTGATTCGGGAGGAAATAAATTGCTGTTCTGTTGAATTTTCTGTGGTAATTGCTCAAATGCTGCTCTATTAGGGGTAGAAATATATAATCTTTGGGCAATTTTGGCGGCTATGTCTGGTTGTAAAATTAAGTTGATCCAAGCATAAGCACCAGCTAGATTAGGGTTGGATTTAGGAATGACAATGGTATCTGTCCATAATGAAGAACCACTACGCGGAATGACAAATTTTAGTTTGGGGTTTTCTTTAGAAATTCTCACCGCGTCCGCAGAATAACACATCGCAATTAATAGGTCTCCCGCTAGGATTTTATTTTGCCAAGCATCTGTATCAAAAGCAGCAATGGCAGGTTTGAGTAATTTTAATTTTTGATATGCTTGTTTTATTTCATTTTCATTTTGTGAATTATAGGAGTATCCTAACATTCTCAAGCTTGCACCTATCACTTCCCGGACATCGTTGAGTAAGGTAATCCGTTTATTTAATTTATCTCGATTTTGCCACAGATATTCCCAATCTTCGGGAGGATTTGAGAGTTTTTCCGAGTTGTATAATAACCCTGTTGTTCCCCAATTAAAGGGAATACTATAACGGTTTTTGGGGTCATAAATGGGATTATTAAATTGTGGAAATAAGTTATCTAGTCCGATTAATCGCTGATGATCTATTTCTGCTAATAATCCTTTTTCTGCCATTTTCTGTACCATAAAATCTGATGGATAGATAATACTATAAGTACCACTTCCCCCAGCTTGCAATTTCGCTAACATGACATCATTCGATTCATATACATCTGCTATTACTTTCATCCCTGTTTGTCTGGTAAAGGTTGTTAGTAATTCTTTATCTGTATATTGTGTCCATGTGTAAATATATAGTTTATCACTTTGATTAGGGTTAATATCTTTTGAGCCTACATTGGCTAGTCTCCAACCACAACTACCTAAAGATAAGGTGGAAAAAACTGCGATTTTTTTGAGAAGTTTACGTCTGTTAATCATTGGGGGAAATTGAGTGTTGATAATTGATTCATAAGATATTATGCTATGCTAGGAATAATTGACCACAGATAAATATGGATGATTCCTATTTCTGCGGCTCAAATTAAAGTTTGTTATTTTCACTAATAGCTAAACAGTCAGCTTTTTCCCACCAAGTATAAATGGTTGTATTCCTTTCTAGTAAGTTAGTGAATGTATTCCGTTGTAAAACATTAATGTTCATACCGTTGATTAATTCTATGGTATAATTAACATGAGTACCTGAATACATGACATTAATTAACCTTCCCGCAAAGCAGTTTATGGGTATATTGGGTGGATATAGGGAAAGTTGGATTTTTTCGGGACGGACGCTAACTACTACATTTTGGGATTTTTCCAGGGGTGTTTGTTCGCAGCGATTCACAATCATCGTTAATCCGGTTTTAGTGGTAATTGTTACACATTCTGCGTCTATTTCGGCAATTTTACCACTAAATAAATTAGTATCACCGATGAAATCAGCTACAAAAACTGTTTGGGGACTTTCGTAAATTTGACTGGGAGTACCAATTTGTTCTATTCTGCCTTGATTCATCACGGCAATACGGTTAGATAGAGATAGCGCCTCTTCTTGATCATGTGTCACCATGATAAAGGTTAATCCTAACTCTTGGTGAAGATTGGATAGTTCAACCTGCATCTGTTTACGAAGTTTTAAGTCTAATGCTCCCAAGGGTTCATCTAATAGGACCACTGCGGGACGATTAACTAAAGCCCTTGCTAATGCTACCCGTTGTTGTTGACCACCGGAGAGTTGATGAGGAACACGCGATCGCAAGCTTTCCATTTTTACAAGTTTTAAAGCTTCCGTGACGCGACTATTAATTTCTGATTTGGATACTTTTTTTAATCGCAGTCCAAAAGCAATATTTTCCCACACATTTAAATGATTAAATAAAGCATAACTTTGAAATACTGTATTCACAGGTCGTTGATAAGGAGGAATATCGGTCATTAATTGACCCTGAATCAATAGTTTACCAGCATCAATTCTTTCAAATCCAGCAATTAAGCGCAGTGTAGTTGTCTTTCCACAACCAGATGGACCTAAAATACTAAAAAACTCTCCTTTTTTAACATTCAAATCTACACCCTGTACTGCGGGTTCTTGGTTAAAAAACTTAAATACGTTGCATAATTCAACATCAAGTGTCTGTGAGGATTTTAAATCCCTTTGATTTTTGATCGCAGTTTCAGCCATAATATCCAGTCCAATGTCCTAATCTCATATTTAATATGATTGTCAATTGTTAATTTTTCCCTGTTTAACCCAAAATTTCTTTTGGTCCTATGGCTATTTTACCACCATTGCTTAGTAGTCAAAAAAATACGCGCACAGTTGGACGTGGTGTCCAATCTACATTTATAATTTTATTCACATTATTAATGTTATCTGGTATTGGCGCTCGATTGGTCTATTTACAAATTGTACAAGGAGGGAAACATCGTCAACGCGCAGAATCTAACCGGGTGCGGATTATTCCTAAACAACCAGAAAGGGGTAATATTTTTGACAGAAATGGCAAATTATTAGCCAGCACTCGTTATCCTCGGTCTGTATATTTATGGCCTATGGCACATAAAAAATCCTCCTGGTCTGTCGTCGGTCCACGTCTAGCGCAAATTCTGGAAATTCCCCAAGCAGAGATTGAGAAAACTCTTCAAGAATCTGCTGTTAATCCCTCTTCACTGATTCGTATTGCTCGCAACTTAAATGAAGCCCAAGTTACAGCATTAAGAGAGTATGAAAATGAACTCCCAGGTGTGGAAATAAATACAGAAGCTGTTCGTTATTATCCCTATGGTAAAGAGTTAGCTCATGTACTTGGATACACCAGGGAAATTACGGCGGAACAGTTGGAAAAGAAGAAAGCCCAAGGCTACCGATTGGGTGATGTCATGGGTCAAATGGGTATAGAAAAGGCTTATGAAAAATTGTTAAGAGGTGAGTGGGGAGGTCAGCAAATAGAAGTAGATGGTAGCGGTAGACCCCTCCGAGTATTGGGAACTAAACAAGCAAAATCTGGTAATGATCTACATTTGACCATAGATTTAGAGACGCAAATAGCCGCAGAAAAGGCTTTAGGTAATCGAAATGGGGCAATAGTAGCAATTGACCCTAAAAATGGTGCTATATTAGCAATGGTGTCTCATCCCGGTTTTGACCCGAATATTTTTTCTAAACAAAAACTTTCCCAAAAAGATTGGGAAAGTCTCCAAGGTTCGGAACATCCTTTAGTTAATCGTGCTATTAGCGCCTTTCCTCCCGCTAGTACCTTTAAAATTGTCACCACCACAGCAGGACTAGAATCGGGACAATTTTCTCCAGATACAGTATTACAAACCTATGGTTCTTTAACTATTGGTGGGACTAGATTTGGTGAATGGAATCATGCTGGTTTTGGACCATTGGGTTTTGTGGGAGCGCTACAGTGGAGTAGTGATACCTTCTTTTATCAAATTGGGAAGCGGGTTGGCGGACCGACATTGATTTCATGGACTCGTAAATATGGATTTGGTCAAAAAACTGGTTTTGAATTTACTACAGAGGAAGCTAAAGGTTTAGTTCCCGATGAGAATTGGAAACAGAAAGTATGGAAAAGAGATTGGACTGTGGGTGATACTATAAATATGTCCATTGGCCAAGGGGCTTTACAAACTACACCTTTACAAGTCGCTGTCATGTTTGCTGTACCTGCTAATGGTGGTTATCGTGTCCAACCCCATTTACTCAAAGATCATGAAGAAGCTAAAAGTTGGAGAGAATCATTAAATCTCAAACCCACAACCGTCAAGGTTTTGCGTGCGGGATTACGGAAAGTAGTTAGCGAAGGCACAGGTAAGGTATTAAATACTCCGACTCTTCCCCCAGTAGCGGGTAAAAGTGGAACTGCGGAAGCTTGGAGACGAGGAGTTAAAGAAAATCACGCTTGGTTTGGGGCTTATGCACCCGCTGATAAACCAGAAATTTTAGTGGTGGCTTTTGCTGAACATTCCGGTGGTGGTGGTGGTAGTGTAGCAGCACCTATGATTTTAGCAGTAATGGAAAAACATTTTGCTCGCAAGTAGGTAAACCACCTTTACTTTGAAAACCATAGTTTTTGGGAATTACAAAGGAAATTAAAATTTACCAGTTTAAATTTACCAGTTTAAATTTACCAGTTTAAACCCCTCTATGCCAGCGTGTTCCTTCTTTGCTATCTATTAAGGTAACGCCTTTTCTTAATAGTTGCTCACGAATTTGATCAGATTCTGCAAAGTTTTTGGCTTTTCTTGCTACCTGTCTTTTTTGAATTAACTCCTCAATATCAACATCATTTATACCATGATTAACGGGATTTTCTACTTCTGCTTGGGCGGTTAAACCTAAAACATCTGCTAATCTAATTAGAGTTTGCCATTTTTGCAGTAATTCATTGGCAGGTGTTTCTGTTTTTCCTTGATGTATAATAATATTTCCTTCCCGATTTAGTTCTTTGGCTAATTCAAAAACTATTGCTAAACCACCAGGGAAATTAAAATCATCATTCACTGCTGCTTTAAATCTCTCAACCTCCGCATTTTGGATTTGAGATTTCAGATTTTGGATCAGGTTAGACTCATCCCACTCTAATTTTTTACCATGTTGATAACCGAAAAGTAAACCTTCTTTGAGCGTATGCCAGCCATTGGTTGCTGCTAATATGCCATCATCGGTAAAATCTATGGGTTTGCGGTATTGTGCCATTAAGACAAATAATCTTACCGCCATTGGATCTATGCCACGATCTAATAATTGCCGAATTGTGATAAAATTACCCAAGGATTTGGACATTTTTTCACCGTCCACCTTGACCATACCATTGTGTAACCAATAATTGGCTAAAGGTTTGCCAGTCACAGCTTCTGATTGAGCAATTTCGTTTTCATGATGGGGGAAAATTAAATCAGCACCACCAGCATGAATATCTATTGTATCACCCAAGCGATCGCGCACCATGGCAGAACACTCTATATGCCATCCTGGGCGGCCTTTTCCCCATGGAGACTCCCACGCAGGTTCACCAGGTTTTGCACCCTTCCACAGGGCAAAATCAAAGGGGTATTTCTTCTTTTGATATTCCGCGTCTTCGATATTTACCCGTTCACTAGCACCCGCTTGCATATCCTCTAATTTGCGTCCTGAAAGTTTGCCATATTCGCTAAAATTCTGTACCGCATAATAGACATCACCGTCAGCGGGATAAGCAAAACCTTTATGCTCTAAATCGTGAATTAATCTCTGAATCCCATTCATTGTATGTGTAGCGCGGGGATATTCGTCAGCTTCTTTAATTCCTAACCGCGACATATCCTCAAAATATGCCTGAATGTAGCGTTCTGCGACGATTTCCATGGAGGAATTTTCTTCTCTAGCCCGTTTGAGAATTTTATCATCAATATCCGTAAAATTTTGGATGTAATACACATCATAGCCGATAAACTTCAGGTATGAACGCACTATATCCCAGATAATAGACGTTCTAGCATGACCCAAATGGCAGTAATCATAAACTGTCACACCGCAGCAATACATTTTCACTTTTCCAGGTTCGACGGTGGTAAATTGCTCTTGACGACGGGTGAGAGTATTGTAAATAGATAGGGTCATAATAGAGGAATAAGGCATCTGACGATTAATAATGATAACGCAATTTGATGACAATGGTGTCATCCCAGATTAAGATCAAGCTGCATGGAGTAAGTTTATGGATGAATTTTGTTATAGTTGAAGGTCTTAGTAGCTAATAACTAACTATTAACTATTAACTATTATTAGTAATACTTGCTAATCTTGTCAACAACTGGAGGTAAAGTATGATTCAAGCATTACCCAAAACTAAATCAGTCACTTTTGAGGAATTTGTGGAATGGAAACCAGAAGGAAAGTATTATGAATTACATCATGGAGTAATTATTGAAATGAATCAACCATCAGGCAAGCATGAAGGGATTATCATTTTTTTGAATAGAAAAATAAACTCAGAATCTACACGTTTAGACTTACCCTATGGTATAGCAAAAACTGTTGTAGTTAAACCACCTGAAAATCAGTCTGCTTACTCACCAGATGTTTTACTTGTAAATCCCAATAATTTAATCAATGAACCATTATGGGAAAAAGAATCTACCCTTATCCAAGGTGCATCAATTCCCTTAGTGATTGAAGTTGTGAGTACAAATTGGCGTGTTGATTATTTAACAAAAGTCAAAGATTATGAAGAAATTGGTATTCCTGAATATTGGATTGTTGATTATTTAGCATTAGGAGGAACTCCCTATATCGGAAATCCTAAACAACCAACTATTTCTATCTATGATTTAATTAATGGGGAATATCAAGTGAGTCAATTTAGAGAAAATCAAACTATAGTTTCACGTACTTTCCCCGAATTAACCTTAACTGCTAACCAAATTTTTCAAGCTGGTATGTAAATATGTTATCGTCATGCAGAATCGCCAAAATCAAGATAAAATTAAAAACACATTAAAAACACACCAAAATCCTACTTTCTGACCATGCAAACAATAGTTAATTCCGACTCTCACGCAATGGAACTTACTAAAAAAGGTTTACCAGTAACCATTATTACCGGATTTCTCGGTAGCGGTAAGACTACTTTACTTAACCATATTCTCACAAATCAGCAAGGTGTGAAAACTGCTGTTTTAGTCAATGAATTTGGGGAAATTGGTATTGATAATGAATTAATTATTTCCACTGATGAAAACATGGTGGAATTGAGTAATGGCTGCATTTGTTGTACCATTAATAATGACTTAGTTGATGCTGTTTACAAGGTTTTAGAACGGGAAGAAAAGCTAGATTATCTAGTTGTCGAAACCACTGGTTTAGCTGATCCTTTACCAGTAGCTATGACATTTCTGGGTGCAGAATTACGAGATCTAACCCGATTAGATTCTATCATTACTGTAGTTGATGCCGCTAATTATAGCTTAGATTTATTCAATTCTGAAGCTGCTTTAAGTCAAATTACTTATGGTGATGTCATTATTCTCAATAAGACAGATTTAGTTGATGAAACCACTCTACAGGAATTGGAGAAAAAAATCAATAATATTAAGGAAGGAGCGCGGATTATTCGGACTACAAAATCTCAAGTTCCACTTCCTTTAATTCTCAGTGTTGGTTTGTTTGAATCTGATAAATACTTTGATTCCCACACAGAAGAACATCATGATCATTCTAATTGTGGTCACGAACATCACGATGATCATGATCATTCTACCTGTGGACATGAACATCATGATCATGAACATCATGATCATTCTAACCATTTAGAAAATGACGGTTTTACCTCTATTTCCTTCCAAAGTGATAAACCCTTTGCTATTAGAAAATTTCAATATTTCCTAGATAATCAATTACCTACAAATGTCTTCCGTGCTAAAGGTATTATGTGGTTTGAAGAAAGTCCTCAACGTCATATTTTCCATCTTTGTGGTAAACGCTTTACTATTGATGATGATCAATGGAAGAATGAAAATAAAAAGCAAAATCAGTTAGTGCTAATTGGTCAAAATCTAAATAGTGAAACCTTACTCCAGCAACTAGAAAATTGTATTTGTTTTCCTTCTACCAGCAAAGGTAAAGGATTTGGAAAGTAATCATTAGGAAATATTTTGTAGGTTGGGTTAAGCAACAGCGTAACCCAACAAATTTAATCCCAATTTAATCCCAATTTAATCCCAATTTAATCCCAATTTAATCCCAATTAAAAAACCAGAAATTATCCCAGAAATTATCATTTAACATCCTGAAAATAAACCTAATGAACAAATAATCCGCGCTTCCTGCTGTACATCTTCAGGATGAATAATACACAAAGAATTATTATCACGTAAAGAGACAATCATTGCCGCTAATTGTTCATCTGTAATTCCACTTTTCAACTGACGATTAATTTTAATCACTGTGGTTTCTTTTAAAGGATAAAGATAGATTTCTTCAACAGCTTTTTTCAAATTTTGCCAATCTTCTCCTAATGGAAATAACGGTGTTTCCGTTCTTTTAATATAAGCATCTAATTTATAATAGGTGCGATATCTTGCACTTTTAGGACTTCCCAATTGTCCTCCCGTTGAGTTTTGCTGTTCTAAGATTAAATCAGCCCCTTGAGAGACAATTTCATGGTGTTGGGGATGTCTTTTTAAGGGGGGTGTATCCCGGTTACATCTAGCAACTCTTAATATTCTCATTTGCGATTGAGTAACGCTTTTACCTTCCTTATTTATCCACGCTAAAGCATCCGTACCTTCAGCAGTTCGCAAATACATTAATACCCCTTGAGGATCTAAATTTGTACCTTCATATTCGCGGGTAGAATAAATAACATTAGGAAGACTTTTGATAATTTGTTCTAAACTAGGATCAGCATCTATAGCATTTTTCCAAATTTGAAAAGCTTCCGATGTTAAATCAACTTCTCCATCATCCTCTTTATCAAAGATACCTGATTTTTCATGATAAAGATCAAGTATTTCCTGATCAGAAAGACTATCTTCAAAAAATGCTTCATCTGTTCCCACCACATTCGCATTTTGTTGTAATCTTTCACTTAATCTCCCTCGTAAATTAATTAATTCTTCCACTCCCTCCGCAGGTAAAAACGAATAACAGAGAATTTCTGAGGCTTTTTGGCCAATTCTATCTACTCTACCAATTCTTTGAATTAAGCGAATAATTGCCCAAGGTAGGTCATAATTAATAATTATCCGACAATCCTGTAAATTTTGACCTTCACTTAAAACATCGGTAGCAATTAAAATTCTAATTTGTTGTTCCTGGAGAATATTTTGTTTATTACTTTCTGGACTAAAACGATAAGCTAATGCTGTCGGATCATTTATTTTTCCTGTCACTAATGCGGTTTGAGTGATATTGGTTTTTTCTAAACACTCCTGTAAATAACGCGCTGTATCTGCAAATTGGGTAAATATCAATATCTTCTCATTTTCATGAGTTTCCGTGATTAATTTTTGCAAAGTTTGTAATTTTTGATCTTCTTGATAATTCCATTCTCCACAATTATGTAATAACTTCAATAATGATAAAGCATCTTCCCGGAGATGTTTTTTTAATTCAGATTTGAATAATCGAGAATCTAACCATTTAAACCGTTTTTGGTACTTATTTTGATAGAGTTCATAAATAGCCTTTGCTTGACGTTTATATTCTGCTTCTTTACTTGTTAAACTGGCAAAATTCACCTCATCATTATGATCATCATTTTCTTCATGATCATCATCAGCTATTTCAAAATCTAAATTGGTAGAATTAATATTATCAGCATCTTCATCATTATTAGTAGTATCTAAAAACTCTGCATCTTGTGTACCAATAGGAATATCTAATTTATTTTCTAAAGCATGAAGATATACATAATTCCGTAAAATATGACGTTCTAAAGATTCTAAAAAAGCATTACCACTACTTTCTAATCTTTTAAATAAATTCGTGCGACAAAAACCCATTAACCTTCTACCACCACGGGATAAACTATTTAATATCTGTTGTTGTGCTGCTGTGGGAGGTTGTTTATATTTATCTAAAGTGTAATTTCCTAAACCATAACGGGGTAATGATAAAGAATTAATAATTTCTACTACCTCACCAGAGTATAATTTTCCATAATTATCATCATTATTAATCGTAAATTTAGCAGTTTTCGGGATACGGGTAGGAAAATAAGAACGAGTACCATTGGGAAATTGTAAATATTTACGTTCATTTATAGGGTCTGTATCAGCATAATTATTTTTAATGAAACTGCGGGTTCTTCTAATCATATAACGATTCATTAATAATTGCCAATCTTCAAAATATTCACTTTTTTCAAATGCTGCTAAAGTGCTAATATTAGTTTGGGGATGTTTGCGGTTAAACTCATGTTCACCTCCTAATTCCTTGATTAAATTATCTGGTTTAATAATTAAATTTTTATCTTCAGGAACGAATAACCGTAACTGTGCAGATAAGTCAAAATAGCTTTTATTATAGGGAGTTGCTGTTAATAAAATACAACGACTTCCACTTTGTTCTATATATTCCTTAATAGCTGCGTAACGTTGTCCTTCTCTATTTCTTAAATTATGACTTTCATCTATTAAGACTAACCGAAAACGTGCCGGAATTGTCGGTAATATTTTACCAACTTGACTAATAGAAATTACTTTAGCTGTTAACCCATATTCATCTTTATAATTTTCCCACATAGAAACGAGATTTTTTGGACAAATAATCAAGGTACTAATTCCAAGTTCCTCTTCAATAATTTTCGCTATCGCAGTTCCGACTAAGGTTTTTCCTAATCCTACCACATCACCAATCAAAACACCACCACGACGGTTAACATAATGGGCAGCAATTCGTACTGCTGCTGCTTGAAAAGGGAATAATTGAAAATCATAAGGTATAGTATATTGACTTAAACCATCTCGCGCTTCTTGAGAGAGATGATAGGCCATTTTCAGATAAACATAATAGGGAGAAATTAACTTTTCCGTTGCCCAACTTTCATCTATAATTTCTGCCAATTCATCAGAAATATCTATACAAAATCTATCTTCCCAACGTTCATCAAACCAGGTTTGTAATTTATTGGTTGCATCATTATCTAGGATATCAACATTTAATTCTCCTTGGGTTGATAAACCAGAAAAAGTTAAATTACTACTTCCTAAAAAAGCGATCGCTTTTAAATTATGATGGCTTTGAGGCATTAAATAAAGTTTAGCATGAAGGGGACGACGTAAATATAATTTAACTATTACTTTTTTAGATTTTAATTGTGATTTCAGTCTTTTTAAACCCAATTCATCATCATTATTTGGTTTTCCGATCATTAATTGTTGACTAAATTCCTGGACTATGCGTTCTCTCAGGTTATTTGCGTCACCCTGGGATATGGGTTTAGGAGATATTCCTAAACCTAAAACTTGGTTAAGTTCGTCTTTGGGTAATTTCTGCATTCCAATTAATAAGCGACAACAGTTATTTTCTCCTCCGGTAAATTGTTCTATTTCTTCCTGGATTAATTTCCATCCCCGTAAGTTGAAATAACCTACACAAAAATCTGCCCTATGGGCATCTTTGAGGCTTTCTTTGAGTTGGGGTAGTAGTTTTTCGTTGATATTATCAAATATGTGTGGCATAGTTTTTATTAATTACCAAATTCTTGTTGAAAAATATCCTCAATTTGCGCTTGCAGCATAGGAACTTTATTTTGCACAATATCCCAAATTGTTTCATTTTCCAAGCTGAAATAAGCATGAGCTAAAACATCCCTTAAACCTGCTATTTTTCGCCATTCTACCGCAGGATAAAGATTTCTAGTTTCCGTCGGTACTTGCTTAATTGCCTCCCCGATAATTTGTAGATTTCGCAGTACAGCATCAAACCTCAATTCATCTTCAAAAAATTGCTCATAGTTCATACCCTTTGTATAACGCAAAACTTTATGACAACTATTTAAAATGTCCTCAAAATACAATCTAAGACTACGAGACATAGATAACCTCTGTTTCCACCACATTTCTAATTTGAGGCTTTAACATCTTCTTGCTAACTACATCTACCGAACAGCCTAAACTATCCTCCAGAAAAAATTTTAAATCCATATAGCAGTCAAATGTCACTTTTCCTTCAAATTCAACTAATAAATCAACATCACTTTTAGCTGTCGCTTCATCTCTCGCTACCGAACCAAATAACCCCAAAGATTTTACACCATAACCTCTAATCTCCGCCGCATGATCTTTTAAAAAAGTGATTATTTTTTCTCGTTTCATTTTTTTAACTCCTTAAACATTTTTTATTTGTCAAAATTTAGTGATCCATTATGATGATCCTACCGAACCTGTAGCTTTAGAAGATTGGGAATGTTTACAATCATCTTACTTGATACACACTCTTCTGTGAGCCAATTTGGTTCATTCACTTAGCCAATTCCTTGAGTACATGACGAAATTTTTGGCTACCTTCGCGGTAAATTGTCATTGCTTTCTCAAATTCTGGGTTATAAGCACTGAGTTGAAGTTCATGTTCAGTTTTTGTTACAAATACGGTATCTCCTTCGGAAAGATTGAGTTTTTTTAACAATTCTTGAGAAAATGTTACCCCGACTGAATTACCAATTTTGTGTAATTTTAAAGTTTGTATCATGATTATTTCTAGGATGTAGTTACGAGTGTAGTTACTATTTTATTTTAACAGGATTTACGCAGTCGGACGCACTATAGAATTTATCATTGATTGACACAATTAAAAAAAACCAGTAACAGATATTTGTTTTTATTTATAAATTGTCGGGGTAATTCATGAATTACCCCTATGTTGAGGTTATTTAACCATTTCCCGATAAGCATTTAAAGCCGCATTTTTCACTTCTTCTGCTACAATGGGAAAGGTACTCAATATATGACTAAATTCTGTTTCTGTTAATCCATATAAATGGGCAATTATTCCATCTAATTCCGCGCGGATTTTTCCCCTTTCTCTCTCGTCTGTAACTCCGTTTTCATGACTTGTTAATCCTACTTCTCTCGCTAGTTCATCATACTCTGCTGTGGTACAGATTAGTTTGGCTGCACGTTCTACTATTTCTTGAAAATATGCGTCTTTTTCTGTTAATCTGGGTACTGGTAATTGATAAATGTAGAACATATTAAGATTAGTCAATATTTGTTGACGAATAAACCAATCACAAATAAAACTTGATAAAATACTAACAATAGCTAAAAGTTGTTGTGGTGAATATAATTCTTTTTGAGCTAATTTTTTATTAAAAATTTCATCATTAATAGGGATACTTAGCATTAAAGAATTACCAGCAATGACATTCTTAGGAATTATAGAAACGACTAATGCTCTTTCATTTGTTGCTCCTGTAACTGTTCTTATTCCTAACCTATAATATTGATAACCTAATTTAATATTATCTGAATTAGTATCTATTTTTAGATTAGCTTGTTTTGCCAATTTATTAATATTTGTAATGCGAGGTGAAATTAATTTTTCTGTAGCTGTTTCTTGATCTAACCAATATCTAATATCATTTAAACCATGAGAAAAATGCCAAATCATTTTCCCTTCATATAAAGGTAATCTTCTCTTTCCCGGTTCAGTTTTAAACAAATGACTATCATTAGTCATATCAAATTCACGAGTTAACTTTAAATTCCACTTATCCTGAATTTCCTCCCCCAACAACGGAAAGCGACTCATTTTTTCCGCAATGAAAATATCTAAATCAGATTTAAACTCCATTACCGAAATAGAATCAGGAGATAAGCGTTTAATTAAATCCACAGAAATATGAATACAATCATCATCAGGAAAACTATTTAATTCTCCCACATCATGACGCATAAACCTAGCCGGAAATGATAAAGTTTTATTACCATTTTCAAAAGTCAAAACCACAAACTTAAAACTTTTATGTACCCCTTCAAAAATAGCCTTTCTATTTTCAAAACAGAATAAACTAGTGATCTTAGTTTGGGAAAACAACATTTCCCGTAATTGCTTAGTTCCCAAATCAGTATAAATACCGCTAGGAATAACCAAACCACATTCACCATTTTCAGAAAGTAAATTAACACATTGTTCCACAAACAACTTATATAAATTAATATCAGTTCCCTGTTTTTTCCCATTAACCACAGAAATCTGATTAAGATATTGTTCCGCACTTCTAAAATATAAACTGACATGAGGATATTGACTTTGATACCTTAACCAAGCAGTAGCAATTTCAGGATTTGCTAATAACTGCTTTTGTTCCTTCTCAAAAGTCTTAATATCCATTTTCCTACGAGTAACTAAATCACTATATTCCGCAAAAAACTCCTTAGCTTGTGGTTTAAAAATCTCCCAAGGAGGATTACCCAAAATAATATCAAAACCACCCCTAGCAATAATTTGATCAAAATGATAACCCCAATGAAAAGGTTTTAAAACCTCCATATCCGCAATATTTAAAAC
>NZ_JACJPZ010000039.1:0-46708 GCF_014696335.1 Dolichospermum sp. FACHB-1250 | reverse complement strand
TTCCTCAATATGGGCTGCAACTATTTTTTCTCGGAGATCCACTGAATATGCTTTCATGACAGTATTATCTTTATTATTACTAACTGTACCTCATAACTTCGGAAACTGCTGTAATGATAAAACTCTTGTGGTGCGGGCATCTTGCCCGCACAAAGTGTACCTCATAAAAATGAAATCTGCTGTATGATGTTGTTGGGTTTCGTCAACCCAACCTACATTAAATGAATATTTCTGGTGTAAAACTCCCATGTAAACCGTAGGGAATATGATGTTTTAGACCTAGTTTTGCAATTCTACCTTTTGCCAAATTCTGAGCATCTAAAATCACTATCTCTGAACGATGATTTTCTGCGTTGTAAACTACAACTATAATCCAACCATCATCTTCTTGTTGAGAATGTGCGCGAGGAACAAAAATTGGTTCTCCTACAAATCCTCGCGGTGCTGTACTCCAAAGTTGTTTTGTTCCTGATTCTAAATCTACCTTAAAAATGGCTTGTAATGGTGCATTCAATGTTGATTGATGAGCCGCAGCACTGTATAAATAACGGTATGGTTTACCTACGTGACGTGGGTGCATAGCGGGAAATTCAGTGGTACGAGTATCTATTAACTGATTTTGGACTTGATTCTCTAATAAATTGAGATGAAATCTCCATATTTGGGGGGGTGAATTTTTATCAAAATCAGTTTTTCGATAATCGCTATTGGGTTCAACTTCCATTAATGATTCATAACAAATAGAATCAACGATAATTTCATTTTCTAGTTCAAAAGCATTAACATGATGGAAAATGAAACCTGCTTTGGTCTCTAAAATTTTGACTTTTTCCATGGGTGCTTTTGTGGTGCGAGGAATAATGATGATTTTTGTGGGTTGATTTTTTTCAACTTTAATACATTCCGCTGCACCACATATTCCTAAAGCAAAAGGTATGGGGTTAAATTTAACGGGATTTTGGAAAAAGATACAGTAATTTTCTGTAATTACAAAATCATGAATAAAACAAAAACCAGGAACTTGATGATTTTTTTTGCTGGTAACTTCTCCCTTGGTATTCAATTCAAAGATGGTAATTGTGGTTGATAATCCCGGTTTTATGGCAAAGTTAACTAATATCCCACGGGGATCAATTCGTGGGTGGGCGCTAAAGGCTTCTCCCTGGGACAAGACACCGTTAAAATATTCATTTCCTAAGGTTTCTAAGGTGTGAGGATTGAGTAAATAGGGTTCAGCTGCTTCCCATAATGCTAGGAGTTTTTTACCCCAATAAATAACGTTGGTATTGGCAATATTTTTGAGTTTAAAATCGAAAATATTAGCTAACCAACCACCGGGTTTTTGTGTGCCGAAAACCCCCCGATAAAGAATTTTTTTTGCTTTTTGTTCTGCTAAATAACCTGCTGTTTGTACAAATCGGTTACGAAAATGAGCGCGGCCATTGATAAATGTAATGCGGCTGATCATCCCGTCACCATCAAAAGGATGGTGTAATCTTTCTCCATTTATATCTAATAAACCTGATCCATTTCTAAATAATGTTCCTGCTAATTCTGGGGGTATTTCTCCTTCAATATCATCAATCCAATAGTCATATTCTTCGGGAAGGGATTCATATCCACCTTGCCAATCTTTGATGGTATAGGATTTTTCTACAATTTGGTTATCTTGTTGGTGATCTTGGGTTTCTAATGTTTGCATTTTTTCGGTTGACTATCCTGAAAGACTATATTGATGAACTATCATCAATTTCTATTGTACCATCTGGTAGCCAATTAATGAAAAATATGGGAATTAGAGAACTCAAGTTAGTAATGATGATTAGTAACCATAATAAATCAAATTGATTTTCTGTGATTCCTAACCATTTCATCATCATAGACCCTAACCAATAGGAAACTGTTCCTCCTAAATTAAATATAGACATTATTAAAGCAAAAAATGTGGCTTCTATACCGGGAGGACAAAGCTTTGTTGCCAATACTAGGACGGGCATAAATACAATTTGTCCAATCACGGTAATAACTAAATTATCACCTAAACTAAACCAATGATCATTTATTCCTAAAAGTCTGTTGGTATGAGTTACTAATAATAAGGTTGTCATTCCTAAAGCGGTGGATATAAGAATACCCCAAGTAAAGATAATTTTAAAGGAGATAGTTTTAAAGTAACGCTGAAAAGCCCACACTCCCACTAAAGAAGCAAAACTTGTTATTAATCTCACTCGTCCTAAAAATTCTGGTTGAAATTGTAGTTCGTTGGTTGTAAAATAGAAAAACGCTGATTCGGCATTTGGTGTAGCGTGCCAAACAAATATAAATACTGTTGGTAGTAAAACTGCTTTTTTTGTGATTGCTTGACGTATTTGTACTAATTGATATTTAATATGATCGTAATTGTTTTTTTGATCATCTTTGTTCATGGGTTTTTCTGTAATTAACCAAGCGACAAATGAGGTGATTATAGGAAATAATGCCGTGATTAAAAATACTGTACGAGTGGTAAAGTATTCTAAAAGTAGGCCGCTAAAGTAAGCTGTACATAAGCTACCAATGGCTGAAATAGCCCAGCAAAGAGATTGTAAAGAACCTAATTTTTCTGCTGATTCTGATCTGGCTCTTTCCACTACTATGGAATCAACTATCACATCACTAAGAGCAACGGAAAAAGAAGAAAGGAGAATCATCATTGTTGCAATTGAGCCACTATTAACTATTGTTCCTAAACTCAACCAAGCTGCACTACCGATAATTCCCGATAGGAATATATAAGTTTTTCTATGGTAGCCAAATAATGGTAAAATATCAGCAATAAAACCATATAATGGTTTAATCATCCAAGGTATGGTACTGATACCGATAATTGCGGACATTTGTACGGGACTTAATAACAATTCATCTTTGAGAAAAAAGCTAACAGCTAACCGGGATAACATTAATATCCCTTGGACAAAATATATAGTCAGAATTGCAATTAACTCAGGAGTAAGTTTATTTCCTAAAAGAATTTGCTCAATTAGTGAATCTTTAAGTTTTGGCAATTTGGCAGATTCATTTAACATTGAAATCAATATTTTTTAATTTTCATTTACTTCTATATCATATCGAGATTTTTAAAATATTGTCTAAATTGTCTAAATTGTCTAAATTGTCTAAATTGACCTTAATTACATTCCACAAATCTCAAAGCATATTTGCAAGGTTATAAACTATACTAAAATCCCTGTTTCTGCCCCTCTTTTACCTCTTCATTGTCTCAAAACAGACCTTTTGCCTCTCCTCGCAAGCAAGCAGGGCGTTTTCATTCTCGAAGGTAAAGAAGAAAAGAATAGTGATCTTTTCTTGATCAAATCAAAAAGAGATCACTAGTGTTTCAATTTTTAAATAGTGAATTGCTAAGTATCTTTTCCTTAACCTAACCTACAAGATCGGCGAACTGCTTGCAGCAGCGCAACGCTTACGCACTTTTTGGTAGGATGTGTTAGCGATCACGTAACGCACAAATATTAAGATCAAAATGCGCTGCTTTGGTACAAAAAACTGAAATTTTGGATGATAATTCTATTTAATCCAGATTTCTAAGCTTGTTGTTGGGTTAGGGCAATGATTGTCTCTACTGTAAAATCAGAAATGTTATCTAAAGTAGGAAGTTGATCATTTCCTGCATAAATTAGGGGTAATTCCTGTTTTTCCCAAACCCAAATTTGTCGGCGTTGAATGTCAATTAACCAGGCGAGTAGAGTTCCGTTACTTAGGCAATGCAAAATTTTACTTTGTAAATCTAACATACTTTGATTGGGAGAGCGAATTTCAATTAGCCAGTCGGGTGAACCTTGAAAGGGGCCATCTTCATCGGAAAGCCGATCCTGTTGAATGATAGCAATATCAGGAACAGGAGAAAGGGGCGGAACAATGCAACGGAGTTCTTGAATGGCTTCGTAGGATTGGGTTCGGTTGTTAATTTGGTTAACTAGGTTACGTTGAAGACGGGAATGAAAAAGGGTGGGCATCGGTTTTTGTTGGGCTTTCCCTTGAATAAACTCCCAGGCGGGTGAGCTTTCAATGTTGGGTTGTTGGAGAAAGGCTTCTAGGTTGTCTAAGGTGTTTGTACGAGGAGGAGATTGCATTGTAAATTTATGATTTTACTGATAGTTAATTTACAAATTATTTTTCGGCGATCGCCTTATAACTTTAGCCGATCTGTCGGGTGAAAAGTAGCCATCTTTATGTTGCGTTATATTATGTTGCCTTACATCCCACATTCTGCACCCGACAGGGGCAGCGATCGCACTTTTTGGTAGGGTGTGTTAGCGCAGCGTAACGCACCGATACCTCCCATACTTATGTTGCGTTACATTTCATTAACGCACCCGACAAGATCGGCGATCGCACTGTTTCTCATTTTGTTTTGTTACGCAAAGCCTCATTCTCAGAAAGCTTCGCTTCTATCAAATCTTTCTTCAGATTTCCCCACTCTACTGTATTAGAATTTGCGGGATTCGGGATGAACTGACCTACTAGAATGTCAACACCAGTAGAATCCTTGAGCCATAACCCCGATCCTTCAGGAACATTCATACGGCCTATATGATACTCTTGGTTAATCGTACCAAATGCGGTTTGTAATCTAGAGCTAGGCTTTGTCATACCCATATTTGTTAGCGGATCTTCCTTATTCTTCTTCTGGTCAGCCGTCAGTGTTGTCAACATACCCTGATCGACCTTGGCTCTGGCAATAAATTGAGTCAGAATCTCAATCTTTTTGGACAAGGAAGTAAGCATCTGGCCTGAATCCTTCGCTCCAGCTTTTTCTGCTAGTGTTTGCAATAAAACTGGATCACCAATAGTTGTTTGGATATCTAATAGCTTGTTCTCAGCCCAACTTTTGACGTTGCCGTGAACTGGTACTTTAACGTCAGCTAATTTATTCTCAGGAATTGCTATTTTCATATAAAAGACATTTGGCACAGCTTTAAGCGTCCGTCCTTTATCATCAGCAGCAGTATCATAGACATATGAGCTATGAGCATCTGCTTTTGCCATTGTTCCATCCGCCTTCAAAGTGCCTGCTTGATAACCTCCATAGTCAAGCCCAAAATTGGCAGTAGCTTCTTCCCCAGTAAGTCCTTGATCGTAGTTCTTCTCATGGGCAACTGACCCGCCCACTAATGTCCCCTGTTTATGATTCTGCTTGATTTCCAAAATAGTTTGGATTGTTGAGTCGGGAATGATTTTGTTGATTGTCATGCCAGGCAGTATGTATGACATAAACTTTGAGTTGACAACGATGAGATTCCACATCTGTTCATCTTGAAGATCTTGCCCGCCATTTGCTAACTCTAGTACGCTCGCCGAAGCAGTATCATCGTATTTGGTCAGTCTGACTAGATTCATTAAAGTCTGCGACATTACTTCAGGTGCTGCTTGACCTTCACCTGCTGTAAAATTATTAACATTTTCATTTCTTCCGTCCCCTCCTCGCGCAAGTTCCTCTGCCATCCCTTGACCATGCTTCTTACCAGCTACGAGTTTTTGCTGACTAGCTTTTGAGCCAATGTGTTTTTCTAACATAGCGATTACACTGGGATCAAATTTTCGCTGTAGGGATTGTGTGAATGCAGAGTTCGTATTAATTGATGTGGAGTTCTGTTCTACTTGACGCTGTACAGTCCCACCATTTTGCTGTACTACATGGGTTAACTCATGGGCAATCAGTTCCTGCCCACCCCGACTTCTTGGCTGATATTCCCCCCGCTTAAAAAACAAATCCTGCCCCGTCGTAAACGCCCGCGCACCCACAGCCCGTGTTAACTTATCCGCCTGTTCAGACCTATGTACCCGCACCCCACTAAAATCAGCCCCCATCGCCTCACCCATCTTCAACCGCATCTCAGGGGCTAACGGTTGCCCTCCCCCCCGCGCACGATTAATTTCCGATTCCAAATCGCTTGATACTTCCCCACCCGCGCTCATCTCTTTTCGTTGAATAGGAGCGATGGGCTTCAATTGTAATTCATCCTCATCTTCCTTTCGTTGGACAGACTGCCCTTCGGTTGATGAATTAGAAACAGGAGCATGGATTCGTTGCACCACCTGAGCCGCCACCCGATCCGCCTCTTGCTCATAGCGGTCATTCGCTGGCCCGACTGTTAATTTTGCTTGAATCGGAGCCAACTCCTGGGATAAACCCCGAAAACTCGGTTTCGCTTGGATCATTGACTGAATTTGACCCGATTGAGAAAAATCTGACGTGATTTGTTGCCTAAATGCTGCACTGGCTGCCCGACTGCCATAAACTTCCTGAAACTCATTAATCGGATCACGGACAGAAGCACGAGAAGCAACATTCGATACAGCTTGCTCTGCTTTAGATAGAGAATGCTTGTGAAGTCTCGTTTGCACCATGACTCTTTTCTCCCGTTATCTCAAAAAATTGATAAAAGCTGAATAATGTCCCTAATTTTAGCATTAAACTACTCAACAGCAGTTAAAATCTCAATATCTTAACCCAAATTAATGCTTCCCCATCTTATCCCCCTCCTGCAATGGTTAGACCAAAAACTTGAAACCGCGATCGCCAATCTGGATGACGCAGAAAAAACCGTTAACCCCTATCATGACCTGTTACAAATCACCCCAGAAACCGCCGAAAAAATAGTAGGAAAAACTCTGGATCAATCGTCTTTCGTAACAGAAGATAACCCGAATTTAGCGATCGCTGTTATTGCTGACACTCCCTTACATTGGCTACAAAAAACCTATCAATTAGATGATATTGAAATTAAAATCATGGCGATCGCTTTGGCTGTTGAACTCGATCGCAATTATGAAAAACTCTATGCCTATCTCCAGGACGATGTGCGAGCCAAAAGACCGACGGTTGATCTGGCTCTTAACTTAATTTGTGCGAATATTCCCGAAAAACTCACCTATCGCCGCTATTTCCAGCCGGACTCTACCCTCATACGCCATCGCTTGTTGCAACTCGTTTCACCTGTTGACCATAGTTCCCTACTCGCCCAGGAATTACATCTAGACCCGCAAATTACTCAATATTTATTAGAAATCCCTGGGCTAGATGCTCGATTTAAAGATTACGCCCTGATGATTGAACCTCAAACCGAATTTACTGCCCTAAAAAGTCCCCCAGGCTTACTCCGACTCATCCAAGACCATTGGCAAGCAAGCAAACCTCTAAAACTCTATTTTCAGGGTGGAGATTCCCTAGAAAAACAAACCCTGGTTCAATCCCTAGCCAATCAGATCAAAGCTTCCTTACTGATCGTTGATTTGCCAAAAATGATGGCGGCAAAAGTCAATCAAGAAACGGCTTTGTTTCTGCTATGGCGACAGGCTCAACTGCAACAAACCTGGCTTTATTTAGCGAATATCGATCCACTTTTTCAAAATACTGAAAATATCGCCTTTCAAGGTCTTTGTAGAGCATTAGGGGATTATCCCAGCCTGGTGATTTTGTCGGGGGAAATGCCTTTTCCCAGTAGTCCCTATCCCTTGGGTTTATTAACGATTCCCTTTACTCTGCCTGATTTTGAACAACGGCGGGATTGTTGGTTATCCCATTTAACGCCCCTGGGTATAATGTTAAACCCTGCCGAACTGGACTCTTTGAGCGATCGCTTTCGTCTCTATTCCCATCAGATCAGGAATGCGGTGGCAATGGCTAGTCAACAGATGCTCTGGGAAGGTTATCAAGACAAGGAATCTCAGGGGAAGGAGAAGCCTAAATCGAGTTATCTATTTGCGGCTGCGCGTGCGGAATCTGGGTATGCTCTGATTACCCTAGCCCGGAAAATTGAGCCAAAGTATGGCTGGGAGGATATTATTCTTGAGTCTAACCCCGCTCATCAACTCCGAGAACTTTGTAATCAAGCCAAACAGCATCATTTTGTCATGGAAACCTGGCAGTTTGGTGAGAGATTATCCCTGGGTAAAGGGTTAAATGCCTTATTTTCAGGTGCGCCAGGGACGGGAAAAACCATGGCAGCGGAAGTAATTGCTCAGGATTTACAGTTAGACTTATATAAAATTGATCTGTCTCAAATTGTTAGTAAGTATATTGGCGATACGGAAAAAAATCTTAGTCAGGTATTTGATGCGGCCACTAATTCTAATGCTATTCTCTTGTTTGATGAGGCTGATGCCCTGTTTGGTAAGCGTTCTGAAGTCAAGGATGCCCGCGATCGCTATGCGAATATGGAGACGAGTTATTTGTTACAAAAAATGGAAGAGTATGCAGGAATTGCGATTTTAACGACTAATTTTCGCCATAATTTAGATGAGGCTTTTACGCGCAGATTACGGTTTATTATTGAGTTTTCCTTACCGACTCAGGAGGAACGTCGTCGAATGTGGGAGCTTATGTTGCCGATGAATACGGCTATCTGTCAGGATTTAGATTTGGATTTTTTGGCTGGTCGTTTTGAGTTAACGGGGGCGGATATTCGCAATATTGCACTACGGGCGGCTTTTTTGGCAGCGGGGGATGAGAATCAGGACAACAGAGCGATCGCTATGAACCATATTATTAAAGCGATCCGTCTGGAATATCAGAAGCAAAACAAAATTTTAATGACGGGGGATTTAGGCGACTATACTTAGACAAATCTTTGTCGGATATACAGCAATTTCAGCTTGATTGAGGTACACTTTATGCGGGCAAGATGCCCGCACCACAAGAGTTTTATCATTAATATCTGTACTTCATAATACCGGGAACTGCTGTAATATATTATGTCCTTTTTCTGTAAGAGATCTAATGACAAACTGCCCTATTTTCATCGTCAAAATAAACAATTTTAGTTAATAATTTCTACGGGAGTTTCTTGAACGGGTTCTAAGGTTTCATTAACTCTGTTAATTTCTTCTTCTAGGATTTGAATTGCTCCACTAATTCGCAGTAATGTATCCCGCAGATTGGACTGTTTACTTTCTAGTTCTGTCATCATTTTTTGACCCGCTTCAAATTCGCTTTTGAGTTCGGTTAGGCGTTTTTCCAGTTGTTTTTTCATGGTGTTAGGTTGCTTTAACTTTGAGGTTGGTGGTCATAAATGTACCCGTCCCTGAATATTGGGGGGTAGCATCGGGGATTGGTCCGGCTGGTGTGGGTTGTTGGGCAGGAACAGCGACCTGGAATTTAGCGGTAAAAGTGGCTCCTTTGAGGAGGACGGGTTTACCACCTGATTTGGTTTTCGTTGCTTTTTGGTTACCTGCCAGAGATTGAATAGAAAGAATGCCCACACCAGGAATACTATATTGGGGGGTCATGTAGGGGCAACCAGGGACGATTACTGTTTTTTCGTCGCCATCAACACAAATCAGTTTACCGTTAATTTTACCTTTGCCTGTACCGATTAAGTCCCCTGGGCGGACTGTAACAATTGCCTGTCCAAAGGTGGGATTAAACATGACTTTATCCCCTGTGATCAAGATAAAATCAGACATTTTAAAATATTTTGAAGTGTTTGATCATCGTTTTTTAGCTTATTTCACACGGAATTTCCTCAAGAATCGTAGATATTTTGCCAATACTTTAGCCGTTATTTTCAATAATTGGATCGCCAAATTGTTTGGCTAAATCCTGTCTTAACCCTTGTCCAATATAAAGTTTTAATAGGGCTTCATCGGAGAGGTTTCGACTAGCGGCAATTTTTTTGAGAGAAGCTAAGGTGTCGGTCGGGATAGTTAGAGAGATTTGTTCTTGAGGACGAGGATGTAATTTTAGGGTGAATTCATTATCCAGATTGTTCATAGAAACATCATTAGATCTTACATTGCAAATTAAAGTTCACGGTACAACGATGAGTTGTTCAAACTTCAATTTTTTTGTTATTCTGCTAATGCCATCCAAGATTAACTAACGTCAAATAAGTTTTTTAGCCACAGATCCACATTGTATCACACAATCAAATTTGCAAGATGTTTATTCTAAAAGGGTAGTTCTAAAACTGTTGCATAAAACAAATCGTTAACATCAGTTGCTGTGTTAGCTCCTTTTTCAATTTTCAAAGTATGCTCACCAGCACTAATTGCAGTTCTAAAAATAACTGAGGTAGGCAATGATTTGTGAGAGTTAATTTCGTTGGTATATGCCTCAATAAATGCCGAGTTATTTTCATTATTATCTATTGTCAATTTAATGCCCATCAAAGAAACACTACTTACATATGTTGTTCCTGTAAATATAATGACCAAACTACCTCCTGATGTAGTGAATTTATCCGAAATAGGTAAAGGACCTCGCTTTCTATCAAAGACTTGGGTAACTTTGAATAGGCTGGAAATAATTTTATTTGTAACTGTTATCGTTCCAGTAACTTTTAAATCACCAAGAACTTCTAAATAATCCCATAATTTAACACAGCGACCTTTTGAGGTCTGTCTTCCGAGAATCATTAAAGCTCCAAACGTGGAACAATTTTCAATGGCAGCAAAACCCTCTGTGTTGCCAAAACCTGTATAAGTGTGATCAGTTTGCGTAAAATAAATATCCGAACCTCCTGCTGTCAGACTTCCAGTAACTTTTAAATTACCAGAAACCGTAACTTGTCCCGTTCCTTTTGGTTTCAAGCTTAAATCTTGATTAGCATTACTTCCCGCTGCATAAATGGTATTGAAGCCAAAACCAATTCCTTGACTACCATTGCTATGGCGAAATTCTACACCATCGCTATCACCATTAAAATCACCGGTTATGTATAAGCCTTTAACCGCTGTTGGATGAGTTCCAGTGCGAGAAGCTGAGGAAATATCTAACCTAGCAATTGGATTTACCGTACTACCAATGCCAACATTATTTGATGTATTGATCAGCAAAGGTTTATTGCCATGAGATTGAATCCAAGAATAATCTTGATGATAGCCTAATCGTAAATTAGAGGCATTAGTAGGTCCTAGAACTAAACTATCGGCGTTTAAAGCTCCTGTTACTGACAGATTTCCAGAAATAGTTCCAGAAGTAATTTTATCGGCTGATAAAGAAATAATTTTATCTGATGATAAACTATTATTAGCAATACGAGCAATATCTAACACCCCAGAATTAATATTGGTCGCATTAATATTACCTGTAATTGTGCCAGTAACTCTTAAATTGCCACTAACTTCTAGTTTTTCAGATGGGGTTTCTGTACCAATCCCGACATTGCCCGTAGGAGAAATTGTAAGTGCTTCAACAAGTTCACGGTTAGTAGTTCCCTGTTTTTGAGTTCTGATTCTTAGTCCAATATTTCGATTTGAAGTATCATTTCTGGCTTGGAGGTAAGCAAGATTATTAGTGTGATATTCTTTAAGTTGTATATTACCAGATAGATCAATCTGTGCTGAGCTACCAAGTTCTGCTCCAACTTGTAACAAAGTGCCTGAAGATCCAGGAATAGTTAATGTTCCAGAAGTAATTTTATTTGCTGATAAATTAGGAATACGATCAACAGCTAATACTCCAGAATTAATATTTGTCGCATCAATATTACCTGTAATTGTTCCCGTTACCGTTAAACTACCATTTAAAATCGCTACGTTAGGATTAGCATTTCCTCCTGATCGCAGAGTTAAATCATTGCCAGTCGCATTAGGCAAAAAGATGCCTGAATAACTACGAACAGTTAAATCTAACGTCAGAACATTATTAACAATAGAAATTTTAGCTAACTTCACACCATCATTGGGAGTTGTAGCCGCAAAACCAATGGTTGGGACTTCTTGCCAGCGAGTGAAGTCTTCTTGTTGTTTAACCTGTTTTTCTTCTTTATAACTAATATATAACTCTCCATTCGTCAGGGGAGCAAACTGAGAAAAAGAAGTATCCTTTTTCAGGATAATTAAATCTCCATTGCTATTAATAGCAGATCCAGATTTTATTTGGACTTCTTGCTTATCCTTGATCACCTCTACTTCCAATCCTTCAACAAGGCCTGAAACATGAAGACTTTGCCGATGATATTTTTGGCGGTCAATTAGATATTTTTGTTCAACCTCAAAATCATCTTCTAATAAAAATTGACCAGGGAAATAGTTAGGGCGGGCATCAACAAAGTTGGTAAAATCGGTTTTTGATTTGGGCATGGCTTGACTCCTTAAAAATGAATTGTCAGAATAATTTAATTAATGGTTAAAGTTACTGAGTTCCTAAAATGGTAAAAACAGTGCCTTGTTTATCTGTGTTAATGATTTTTCCATCCTGATCTTGATAACAAATTTTTAAGATATCTTTAGGAGGAACAGCAGCTAGGTTTAGATCTTGTTCAAACAAGGTAAAAACTGCTGGAACTAGATTAATATTCATTTTAACACTAACACGAACTTTTCCGCTAGTCTCAACATTGTTAAGATTTTTAACTGTCAACTTTAACTTATCTGAAATATCGAGAAGTTGTGGGTAACTAAGCTGGCGTTTAATAGACATCTCCGAAAAAGAATCTAAAACCCTTAACCTGTCTAGTCCAAAACCTGATTTCCGGATATATCTAATGGTCATTTTATTGCTTTGAACAACTGTTTCCGGCGTTAATAAATGATAGTTGGAATTTTCATCTTGAAAACGAAGAGCAATATTGTTGATGATCTTTTCTGTGATTGCTGGAGGTTGATTAATTTGTACGGTAGCCTCTAATTCAAAAATTTGAATTATGGGAGGGTCAAATAAAGTGAAATTATAGGGATTTGTCCAGAAAGACTTGGTAATCTGCATCCCAGAAAACTCAGGAGATTGGGCTTGTTTAAGAATGGTATTACCTCCAATAATATTACCTGATTTATCTTGACTACAAAGTTTGAGAACGGGTAATAAATTCAATGATTGTTCTAATAAGATAGTCTCTTTCTGATTACCATTAAGATCCATAAAAAGCGTTACTTTTAAACCTCCTACAAAAAGATTATCAGTTTGATTAGACAATATCACATTAAAACCTGCTAAATTATCTAAAAATTGTTGATAGGTTATTTTTTGTTTAACGTAAAAAGCCTGATTATCTGTAACAATTAAGGGAGAATAAGGAGTAATTTCAGTTGTATTTCCTTGAATTTTCACAACTAACTGCCTAGACAAATTAATAATTTTCTCTGGCGCGGTTTGCTGAGGAATAATCGCAACTTCTAATGTAAAATCTTGGGTTTGAAGGTCATTAAATAATTTAAAGGGATAGTTAACCTGCGATCGCCGGGTCAACTGCATTGTCGGCACAAGAATTTTCAGCGAATAAAAGGTATGGGCTGGTTTTTCTTGATCGATAATAGCTTTCGCAATCCTAGACTGTCGCCAATACTTTTCAGGATCGCGGTCATTTAACGTTAATTGAACCTGAAAATAATTCGGGAAATTATCAAATTGGTCAAAAATTTCAACCTTATCGCCAAAACCTGAATTGACTAGATAGAGCTTTAAAACCGAAGCCAAGCCCTGTTTTGTCCCTCTTATCCGATATAGTTGAACGATTTCCCTGATAAATGCTCGTTTAGTGCTAGTTTCCCAGTCATCTCGTAAACTTAAGGCCACCCAACCCGCTAACCAAGGCAAAAACTGCTCTGGCGTTTCTTGGGGATGAAAATAAGTCTCAATCCGATTAATAATCTCTTCTAATCCAGGGACATTTTTGCTATTTCCTTGAATGATTTTTTCATAACTGGGTAAATCCTTCACTCCCGAAAGAATCTTTTCAAAAGCCAATAAAAACCTACCCATAAAGGGATCTTCCTGAAGAATGGCAGGTAAATATTGCAGATAGCTACTGACTAACTTAGACTTCTCTGGATTCATTGCCGATTTTCACCTCGATTGTAATTGTTGCAGTTTGCAAATTGATCAATTGGTCATCATCTAACCTAATTTCCCTAATTTCAGTGAGGACTGTTTCAGATTTTTTTTCTGAGTTAACTATTTGAGTTTTTTCTTCTGGGTGAATAATTAATTTTTTTACATAATCTACCCCAGATAAATTATCCAACAGTTGATACAATTCTGATATATAAACATTGCGACCAAAGGGATAGCCCTTGCCCTGCCAATATTTTCCTGATTGCCAAGGATGAAAATAATATTTTAACGCTTCCTGAGCATTTTCTTTAACATCTTCTGGCTTGATGCCATCTTCAATCACTAATGTTGTTTCCAGATTAACTGATATATATTTAGGAGCGACTAGATGAATACGGGTGGTTAATAATCTTCGCTGATCGAGAAATTTAAAGAGATTTGGATAGGCAGCAGTTTCTGTGCTGGTAATATTATCATCATCTTTAACAACAACTAGGGTAATATGACCTTTGGCGTTAGTTTGATTTTGATTCCTCAGAGGTAAACAATTAACCCTAGCGATAGATTCTGCTTTGGTAAAATCCTGTGAATTTTTCCACTCTTCAAGAATGAGTTTCTCGTAATCTTCTTCCGTGACAGCCCGATAGGTTTTTCTTAATTCTAATAAGGTTTTTCTAATTTCTAGCTGGAGTTGTTTCTGTTTTTCTTCAGTAGATTTGTTCGGTAAAGTCCATTGTTCTCCCTTTAATAAACTCACAAAACTAGCATAATTTTGATCGGGAATTTGATTAATTTGATAAAGGGTCATTTCTGTTAACCAAGCAAACAATTCAATTAGAATAATTCCCGTATCTGTTGGATTATGGTCAGTCCATTCAGGATATTCTAAGGGAATAAGCGCGATCGCCTCTTGCACCAAATCATCATAGCTCTGATCATCTAGATTAGGTAAGGGTAAATTCATAATTTAATTTCCTCCAGACGATTGCAAATGAATAATATGATGCCCCGAAAATATTAATGAGTCGGCCGCTAGTTCAGGGGATTCGGGATCGGGATTAATCTCCAATAAATCCACATGATCAACCCCAGAAATGGACTGAATGAGTGCGTAAAAATCAGACTTTTGGGGATAGCGTCCAAATCGCCAACCGTCTCCACTTCCGCCCGTCAGGGGATGTAAAAAGGCTTCTAAACGCCGATTAATCGTCTCTCTGAGGCGATCTAATCCTTGGTAAGTCGTGGGTGTAATGGTGGCAGTTACAATGATTTCTTGCCATTGGGGAACGGTGACAGTTAGATCTAACATCGCCTCACAACGCGATTGGATATAGCCTTCGACTTTTTCTAATAAAGCTAAACTGGGATTGGGTTGACGTTCTTTACTATTAGGTAAAACTATTAATTTAACTTTTCCCGAATCCTGATTAATTGATAATAGCATTTTTTTAAATTCATCGGGGTTGGTAATTTGTGTCCTTTTACTGTTGATATAATCATTAAGTGTTATGTCTTTCTTGGTCGGATCTAACCACAAACCTCCATTTAATGCACTAAATTCTGGAGTCATTAAATCTGGTGTAATTAATTTAACTCTCTTCACATCCGTAGAGGCTTCATAGGCTAAATCTTCTATATCTTGAAGGGTGACTGCGCGATTTCTGTGCCGTAATTTTTGCGGAACTCTTTCTTTGAGGCGTTCGAGCTTTTCTTGATTGGCCCCCCCAGCCGCCGCTTCTAAATTGACAACTCGATCAATATAGGGAACAGTGGTTTTAAGTTGATTGACTGATTGGGAAACGAGATTTCCCTGTTCACCACCGCCAGTACGATAAAAAGAAAGACGAATATTATTACGACCCCTGGGAGGAATCATCCCTGATTGTCCATCACCAAAGCTAATTTTTCCTGTCTGACGATCTAATAAATAATGGCGATCGCTCTCCGTTGAACTATAAAAATCGGGAACTTCTTGCCATGTTACCCAAATTTCTTCAATCTCTCCTAAATTATCTCGAATCACTGTCAATTTATCCGAATCAAATTGTTCAGGAATTTCATTTTCTCGAATTTCTAATTTTTCTCCGATTAAAATCGGTGAATAACCGGCAGTAAAAGTTTGGTGAGCTTCGTAATTACTTGAACCTAATATTTCTGCTTGGATCGTAGTTGCCTGAACTGCCCAGGTTGTATTGGTCAAAATTTTATTTAAACGAGGCTGAATCGAAAAATTTCCCCCTTGCCAACGGACTCTTAACCAGTATAAGTCCTGATTAAATATCATTGATTTGGTGAAATCGCTAGGAGCAATAAATTGAATTAAGCCTCTGTGAGAAAATGCTTTTGTTTGATCATTGACTCCCAAAGTTTGCCAACCCAGAAGGCTAAAATATTCCCAAATTAATTGGGGATTACTTCGAGAAATTGCTTGAGATAATTCTTGAGGAGATGGAGGATTTACCTGAGCATAAAGAGTAACTGTTTGATTGCCAAAAGGTTTATCAAACCCTAAATATAAACTAGGATTTTTATCAATAGTGGGGATAAATGGTCGAAAATGACAATCAATACGGGTATCTTTTGAGTATGTTTGACTGAGACTTGCCGCTAAAATAAGTTGCTTAGTTTGAGGATTGATATACTCGATTTGATGAATTTCTGGATTAGGCTGAGAGGGGAATGTTAAAAATTCTCCAACTGCCAAACCTTCAACTTGATTAATACTGACTTTCTGACTACCCTGATCTATTTTATCCGTTAATTTTATATCAAACTTTTTCGGCTGGGAATAATGAAGATCATTATAGGCAAAATAAATCGCCTTTTCATTAAAATCAAAGTTATAGGTTAACTTAAGAGATTGGATGATCGGTGGGTCATAATTCGGAGGAACGGTTTCAGAGATGACATAT
This sequence comes from Dolichospermum sp. FACHB-1250, assembly GCF_014696335.1. Taxonomy (NCBI): domain Bacteria; kingdom Bacillati; phylum Cyanobacteriota; class Cyanophyceae; order Nostocales; family Aphanizomenonaceae; genus Dolichospermum; species Dolichospermum sp. FACHB-1250. The sequence continues at coordinate 30,022 of NZ_JACJPZ010000039.1, read as the reverse complement.
CTTAAGAAAATTTTTGTTCCTTTTACTTTGGCTTGGGGATTAGTAACTAATGTTTCTAAGGTTAATTGGTTATTACTAAGACTTTGAATTTTATATTCTTCTCTTTTTTCACTATTATTTTCTAACCAGACTAATCGGATCATATCACCAGCTTTGAAAAAATCTGATGCTGTACCTACGATAGAAATCGTTTTATTATCATTAGTGACACTATCAACGATAGCCACCTCATTATAGATGGCATATTTTCTAATAGTGGAAGCTTGTCCATAAAGTCCTTGGGTAATTCTAGCGCGAATCCAGTAACGAGTTTCTCCATTAACTGTACTGGGTGAAGGAATTTGCTGGGGAAACTTTAATGTCGTAGTTATTGGACTATTTTTAATCAACTGAGGTGATGAATTCATCCACAATTGATTTTCACTTTGTGTTATCGCAATTTTTTTCCATTCTCCCTGTGCTTGTATTTCCCAGGTAATAGTTATATCAGAAGGGGCTAGATTGGAGGTATAGCTTAACTCAAAAGTCAATGTGATATTTGCGCCAGGTTTAACAAACCTATCATGTAAGGCAATATAAAAAGTATCATTTAATTTGGGTTCTTCTCCAAAGGGATAAAAATTCTTACTCTGATCTAAGGGTGTATCATTATATAAACAAACTTCAGGCATGAGATTTACTTGATTAATCTGTGTGCTACCTTGAATTTGATTAATAATGGGCAAATTCTTGGGTAAAGAATTTAATTTTAATTTGGCTTGTAGCCATTTTCCTGATTTTCCATTAATTTCAGAGACAGAAGGAAGTTTAATATCAGCAAAATTTAAGATACACTGGCTGTCTTTAATCGTTAAGTTAGGACGAGAAAGATTTTGCCACTCTAGACCATTCCAATAAGACCAATCTAAAGATAAATTTAAATCCGCCATACTTTGGGGATTATTTGTTTCTATAGTCAGGCTTAAATTAGATAATTCAGGCAAATTAAATATTTCATGACAAGTTATATAAAGAGAATGCTGAATCGGGCGATCGCCTGAAAAAACCAGAAAAGATTGATCTTCTTTTCCTGTGACAAATAAGGTATAGTCACCATATTTATCTTGATTGGGTTCTCGTACAAATACCGCTTTTAATTGAGCAGTGGTAACAATAAGTTCCTGCTCAGTTTCAAAAATAATTTCCTCATCATTGCCTTCCAGGGGAGGTGCAGAAATTTGGGTATAGGCAGGAACAAATGCCCCCACTGGACTGGCTTCGGCTAAATAAAAAGTTAAGGGAACTTTTGCGGGTTGAGGCGGCTGTAATTGTCCGCCAATTAAATCGAGAAAGGCCAGAAAATTTTTCTCAGGGACTTGATTGAGGCGATCGCTAATTTTTGTTACCATACGACCAAAAATGCGAATTAAAGCTCGACCCACATCCATTTGCCCTAGGGGAGGGGCTTTCCATCCCTGTTCAAGACTCGAAGTAAACTCTTGAACAAAGGCTTCTGTTTGTTGGACAATCTCTTCATAGGTACGTTGGTCAATTTTAGGCGGTAAAGAAGTCATATTTAATCCTCCGTAGTAGGTTTAGAATAGAGAAATAGTTGTTATTGATCTAAGTAAAATGGATAAACTAAATTAAAAATATTGTTAGTAGTGCGAACCTGATAGTTTATTTGGATCAAAATAACATGAGGTTGACTCGCATCAGGAATGGTATCAACATCTAAAACATCAATACGAGGTTCCCACTCAATTAAGGCCTCTCTCACATCGCTGACGATTTGACCGATGGTTCCGAGATTATTGGGAGAAAATACCCTTTCATAGATACCGCAACCAAAATTAGGACGCATTACCCGTTCTCCCTTAGCTGTACGGAGAATCATGATCATAGATTGACGAACTGAATCCTCATATTTTTGGGTTTTAATTTGACCTTTTTCATCAATCTTCACCGGGCTTGTCCAACCCACTCCTAAAAAATCAATATCCATTACATCACCTCCAGGGAATTATTATTAATTTTTACACCTGCTGAACACTTAATACCTAAGCCCGAGGACGCTTCCAGTGCGTACTTAGATTTAGCTTTTATAGTACAATCTTTTCCCGTTTCCAATTGATAATTTTCCTGGGTTTTAATTGATAAGTTCTTACATTCTATCGAAACATCGTCATCACTACTTTTTAAGATAATTTTTCCGCCTGTTTCTATGGTTAAATCTTTTTCCACCTTGATATTCATCGTATTTTCTTGGGAATCAATAATAATTTGATTCTTCCCTGTTTTATCTTGAATAATAATTTTCTCTTCTCCCTCAGTGTCATCTAGGATAATAGTGTGACCACTGCGCGACTTAATCATTCTTTTATTATTTTTTCCATCTTCATTCACTTCAGGTGGCGTATCTTTACCATTCCATAATGAACCAAGAATGTAGGGAAAATTCATATCACCATGCTCGAAAGCCACTAAAACTTCGTCGTCAACTTCGGGCAACAAAAATAAACCCCGATCTTTCCCTGCCATTGGACTAAGGACCCTAGACCAATCACTTTCATCATTTTCTGATAACCAAGGGAACTTAACCTTAACTCGACCCATTTTTTTAGGATCTTGATTATTGGTGACGATCGCAATAGTCACACCATAAAATTTATGATTTTGTTCCTTTGCCATTAATAAGTCCATTCCCATCATGTCGCAGTCCTCCTAGCTGTAAATAGAGTTTGATACCCTTGATCGGGTGAAAATTTGTGTTCTGTGGTCGTCACGTAGTAAAGACCGCTAAATCGCTTACCGATACCTTTAACTTCGATCACTTTGCCGATTCGTAAATCGGGATTCCCCAAACTACTTCCCTCCGCTATCACATAGGCGATCGAAATATCTCGAAATTGTCCTAAGGCCATTTCGTCGGCTTCTGCTTTTGTTGACATCGGTTGATCGACAATTGTGTTACTAGATTTTCCAAAGGTGCGGATCATCTGAGATCCTGTTTTATCTCCTCCCATTTTACTGTTTTCTTTGCCCACCCCCGCCTTACTCACCACAACTTCTTTGTCTTGAGGATTCCAACCTCTAACTTCTACCTCAGAAACTTGATTTAGACTACTTAAGCGAGGAAAAAATTCAACTAAATCCTCTTTATAAGTAAGTGTTAAAACCTTACCCGCAGAATTTTTATGGGGACGAAAATACAAGTCTTTTTTGTCAACGACCACCTCATAACCAATGCGCTCGGCGCGAGTTTTTAAAAAATCCCAGTCAGTTTGATTATGTTGTAAGACGTATTCTAATTTTACCTTACTATCAGTAACTTTGGCATTCAATCCTCTGGATCTAGCAATTTGGCTAGCAATTTCACTATCTTTTACTTTGAGAAAAGATTTTGTCTGATTACCACGTAATAAACGATGGCGTAAATCATGGCCTCTCACTCCCAATACGGGTACTGATTCTTGACTAAATTCTGGTTCTAAAGCAGTAATTTCTCCCGTAATAATTGTTTTGAGATCCTTTGCATATCCCATTTGAATTTCTACTGCATTACCAATTTCAAATAAATTATTATCTGCCCAGGTTACTTTTTGTTTGACTAAATCCCAACTGGCAATTTTTAATTCAAACATACTCGGTACTTCCATATCTTCGGAAATAGATACTGAAATCAAATCGGCATCTACTTCAGGGGATAGAGAACTACCGTTAATTAAGATTTTTTTATTTGGGTTCAATAGGTCGGCATTACTTGGCATAGCTGATCTTAATTTTATGAACTTTGAAGATTATTAATTCGTAAAGGGGGAATTGTTAGCACCATTCCTGGATTTAAAATTCGAGGATTAATCAAGCGATTTTCTGCGGCAATAATTCGCCATAGAGAGGGATCACCATATTCTTCTGTGGCAATACTACTGAGACTTTCTCCCTCTTTTACAATCCTCACGGGATCATCAATCGGGTTGCCAATTTTGGCTTTTATCCCTGGTTCTTGCCACTCTTTAAACGTACAATCTAAGGTAGCACGAACAGGGGTTCCATCTTCAAGAAAGTGGGTTAGGGTTTTAGTGACACTTATTAAAAAACCATCGGGTAATAAAACACTGTCCTTTCCTGATATTGTCCCCCATACTAATCGGCATCGCGGAGGACGTTTTAAGTTGAGATTAACCTGTGCCAAATTGTAAATGAGTCTCGTATAATTTTGAACATTTTTATTGGGTTTTATCTCAAAGGTAGTATCAAAAAATAAATTAATACTTAGAGTTGCAGGATCTTCAAAAAAGTTATAAGTTCTTTTGTATTTATGAAATTCAACTCCACCTCCTGATTTAGTAACAGTAATCTGATTCGGGTTAAAGGGAACTTTGATCAGCAAAGGAAATTGACCAGGTTTTTGCCCTTTGCTTTTCTCGGCATAAATTTTTAATTTTTCTAAACTCATCGTTTTTGTCCTCTGCGTTCACTTTCGATTACTAAACGTCGCATGATTTTCCGCTCAACTTGATCGGCGATCGCCTCTAGATTAACTTTTGGTGGAGTGGTTTGCATGGGAGAAATTCTGGTTTCTGTGGGAGGAGATGATACCGCAAAAACTTTAGGAACTTCTGGACTCTGTTGTGGCGATTGCCTGTGAATATCAAAGTTAGTAGAACTGGGCAATGATGGAATTCTAGAAGCCAGGGGTAAGGGAGCCGCGATCTCTGGGCTATCAACCCTAGTTTTTACGTTAATTCTAGGCACTTTTGACGAACCAAATTGTGGCATGGGCAGTTGGTTTTGTATATTTTCTGAAGGGTATTGATGAGAAATTTTAACGACAGGTAATTTAATTTTTCTTTGCTCTAAGATCATCGAATCTACTAAAAATTCCTCAGTGATAGGTTCTTCTAAAGAGCGATTAAATGTTTGTTTTGTATTCTCATAATAATTAATTAGGGAGGAATTGGTTGATGATATAGGCAGACTTAAAGGACGCTGTTGAATAGACTTATTCTGAGATAATAACTTAGAAGAATTTTCCTGTAATAATGGATTAACAATTAGATATTTTCTCTCCGAAAAATTAGAATTTCTATCAATAATTTTGGTAATCGGTAATGGATCTTCCCTTTTAAAACCATTATTGATCAAGGAATATGTCTGATTTGACGATAAAAAATTATCTATGATCGCTAATGGATGAACAGTTTGATGTTGGGTTAAAGAAATACTGTTTTTTTTGTTAATAGAATCAGAAGTTTCTGATTTAAATTTTCCAGTAATCATAGTAGATGAACTTGCGATCGCCTCTAAGGATTCTGAATTAGTCACTAGCGGCATTTCTATCGCGGGAGCAATTTCATTCCCTGTTGATGCTTGAATTACTATAGGATTGGCAGTATTAGGTTCTCTGTTTTCTGTCAAATAATTACTCGCTGCTGAGGGTGTTTGAGAAGATGCTGTTTTTGCTTGTATGGTTTTCTCGGTATTTGATGCTAAATTGTTAGTCTGATTGACTGTCAAAGTTTGATTATTTTCTGATTGTTGTCCGGGTGTTACAGGGGTAGAATTAATTGATAAAGGCATTTCTATCGCAGGAGCAATTTCATTCACCGTTGATGCTTGAATTACTATAGGATTGGCAATATTAGGTTCTCTGTTTTCTGTCAAATAATTACTCGCTGCTGAGGGTGTTTGAGAAGATTCTGTTTTTGCTTGTATGGTTTTCTCGGTATTTGAGGCTAAATTGTTAGTCTGATTGACTGTCAAAGTTTGATTATTTTCTGACTCTCTCAAAGCAGGTAAAGCATAAACAATTGGTACAGAGTCTACAGACATTTCATTAAGCCCTTGCCAACGCTGTAGATATTGACTTAATAGGGGTAAACGATTCAAAAAGCGATCGCAACGATCAATAATTTTTTGGCCAATATCCTGCTTAATAATGCCAGGTTGCTGACCTAAAAGAACTAACCGCTGCAACAACTGAGGATTTAATGAATCTTGCCAGTTTAATGAAGAATTTTCCATGAAAATACCTATCTTTCCTTAGTAATCCCTTGATGAACGAGTTCGATCCGTTCGATCGCAATTTCGTCACTACTAGCATTGAACGTTGGCCCTTCCCATTTAACGGGATAGGCATTTTTAAAAGTCCACGACAAAACGGGAATCCGTTGACTATTTAATAAAAGAATCGTGCCATTTTTTTGCTCAATAATGCCTTTACTGGTCGCTTTGTACCACGTAAAAAATAGATCATTACTGACTAATCCTCGTGTAAAAACGAGATTGGGATAGGTTGTATTTTTAGGAAATTGATGAACAAAACCATTCACTCCTCCTTCCTCATAGGATTCAAGCTTTATTTCACTGCTTAAGCCTGTTATCTCCGTAAATCCACCCTCGATCACTCCTCCGATTTCCACTTTAAAGTTGTAACTTTTATAAGGATCGTGTTCTTTTAAAGAACGATTCGATCCTTTCTTTAAAGCATCATTAAGTTTTGTAAATAGGGGATTCACTGCACGCTCCTTGAATTTAAGAATTGTTGAGTTGTTCGTTGATTCGTGCGACCTGGGCAACCCATTGTTGGCGATCGCGGTGTTCCATCATCATCACTTGGTCATGGGTCCAATGAAAATAGTAGGCAAGATAGGCTACCTCCTCCAGTAAACGCTCTGGGGGGTAGCGACTTACTCCCCCAGAGGAACGGTCTCCACTTCAAATTCCCCTTGGCAATGGGGACAGGCAACCAATAAACGACTATGACCATTTTGATTAATTCGTTGATAAAAATCCTGCAAATAAATCAAATCTCCCGAAAATAATTCTTCGATCACCTTGGTATTAATTTGCTCTAATGCTCCCAGTTTGGTAATTACCCGCGCTAAGAGAATAATGATCAAATAGCCTGGATTTTTTTGCACTCTGGGATCTCGTAGAGGGGCAATTTCATCCTGGGCTGTGGAGAGACGCATGGTTCCCTCACGGTGGAGATTTCCATGAGCATCCAGATACCCCTGGGGAAGAATAAAGGAAAATTCGGTTTGTAGCATAGATAATTATCAATTATTTAAGGCTGATTAACTGACAGTAATGCCTTCGTGAACTAATTCCAAGGTTTCGATTGCGACTTCATCGGAAGTGGCATTAAAATCGGGGGCGTTCCAGGTGGTTGGCCAACAATTTTCTAAGTTCCAACGTATTTTTTCTTGTCCCTGATTATCAGCTAAAATGATGGAGACGTTGCGTCGCTCTGCTGTGCCGTCCTGTAAAGTTTTATGCCATTTCCAGAGTTCTTGGTTATCGGTAATGCCGCGTTTGAGAGAAATGTTGCCGTAACTATTGAGGCCTGGAATTTGGCGTTGGGTTAAAGTTTTGTCCGTACCTTCTCGATAGGTTCCCGCTGCGCGGGTAGCCGTTAATCCGCTACATTCCCGAAAACCAGCATGGATAATGCCATCCCATTCCACCCAGAAATTATAGCCACTATAGGGGTCATGGGCATTAACAACGTTAGGCATGATTAGATCTCCGTATTGTTTAATAAATTTTAGTCGCTATCTTGGTTGATGATTTTATGCAAAATTATTTTGCTAATTTAGCAACCTAAACTAGGGCAATACTATTTCCCGTTTGTACCAAAAGAAGTTGAATAAATTCTCCTGGAATGGTAGGAGCTAAACCGATTTGTGCGATCGCTTTTCCCATTTCCCGACTTTCGGGTGGATTGGTGATTGCATCACATTTTACATAAAATGCTTGCTCGGTAGTTTCTCCCTGTAAGGCTCCTTGTTGCCAAAGAGATTCACAGTAAATGGTCAATTCTCGCTGTATGCGTAACCACAGGGAAAAATCATTGGGTTCAAATACAGTATCCCCTAAGTTGAATTCAATCCAACGTTTAAACGTCAAAAAAAGACGACAGACATTGACATATTTCCATTCAGGCAAATCACTCAGGGTACGAACCCCCCAAACCCTTAGTCCCCGTCCCCGCAAACTACGAATGATATTAACCCCCGCTTCTTTTGCTTGATTGAGTTGGATTTGCTGCTCTGGTGTGAGGGAAAAACTGAGATCAAGAATGCCTTCAATGACTTGGTTGGCTGGGGCTGTGTGAACTCCACCCGTTCGGTCAGATTGGGCATAAATTCCCGCAATATGGCCACAGGGAGGAATGGGATTTTCTCGATTTTCAATCTTGAGCCAAGGCGCGTACAATGCCCCATGATTGCTAATTAATCCTTGTTTTTGCCTGTTTATGGCTTGAACCTCAGCACTATCAACAGCATCTAGAATAGCAAAGCGATCGCCCATTTTTTCACAATGGGATAGAATTTCCCGTTGCATTTCTAAAATATCCTGAGTATCACCCTTCACGATGTCGGGAGCGCAGACTAAATCAATGTTTTCGACAATTTCACTCGCTTCTAATCCCCTTTTCAAAGCATCTAGGGTATTATCGGGCAAAGGCATAACATAGCAAAGACGACCGCCATTTTCAAAAAAGCCTCGAACCGCATCCCCTAAATACCCATCTTTCTTAGGACTCAAAAATTGTTCAAACTGACCCAACAGAGTTAGTCGTTGAGGAAAATAAACTTTCTCCTGATCACCAGCAAGACCGAAAAAAATAGGAACTCCCGTGAGTAATTGGGCTTCAGGAGCAGGACTAATTTCCGTTAAATAAACGCCAGGAATTTTAGATTGGAGTTGTTGCATTTTATTCTTTAGTGCCAGACCACTGACTCAAACGAAAGATCACAAATTCAGCAGGTTTAACCGCCGCAACCCCGATTTCTATCACCACTTGACCGAGATCCCGTAGAGCAGGAGGATTATTCTCTGCATCGCATTTGACATAGAAAGCTTCCTGGGGAGTTGTTCCAAATAAAGCTCCTTTGCGCCATTCTAAAGTCAAGAAAGCAGAAATATTACGACGGATTTTTGCCCAAAGTTCAGGGGTATTGGGTTCAAAAACAACCCATTGCGTCCCTTTATCAATGGAGTCTTTCAAATAACAAAAATGACGACGAACATTAATATATTTAAACTCTAAATTTGCGTCACCGCCGAGGGTACGCGCCCCCCAAACCAGGATATTGCCATTGAGTTTACGAATAACATTGATACCCTTAGGATTAAGCCTATCTTGCTTGGCTTTACTGATGTTAAATTGCAAATCCAAAGCACCTAAAAGAGGCACATTAGCTGGGGCTTTGTGAACACCTCTTTCTCCATCAACCCTGGCATAAACCCCCGCAATATGTCCACTGGGCGGAACAAAAATGTTGGTCTTTGTGGCAGGGTCGTAAACCTGTATCCAGGGAAAATAGAACGCCGCATAGTCAGAAGTAAATTCAGGCACTGTTGGCTTGGTTTCACTGCCTAAATTAATATCAGTCTTACAATCAAGGATGGCAATGCGATCGCCCATCTTAGCGGCATGGTCTTTAATTTGGCCAATAATCTTGGCATCAGTTTGTCCGGGAGCGACAACAATACTGATTTCATCAATGGCTTCAAAATCATTCAAAACCCCATCTACATCCTTGGTATCGGATACCCAGGTGACATAGGCCCGAGTTCCGCCATTGCGAAAGAAACCATAAACCGCATGGGCAAAAATATTCTGCTCTGGATTGTCCTTGGTAAAATCCCCAAAAAATTGTTTAAATTCAGTGAAATTAGTAATTAATTTGATTTCACCTGATGAAACTGAAGTCCAGTAATCAATTATAATTTCGGACTTGTCAGGGGGAGCCGATGTAAATTCAATGTTGGAAATTTTGTCATTTGTTACATTGTTTAATTTAAATTCACTGTTTTTGGGTATTGATTCAGGCAAAGTAACACTTTCTTTGTCCGTCGCTACTGGGTAATTTTTCAGCGAAAAAATCTTCTTGTTACCATCCCCAACGCCTACTTTTTCCTGACTAATTTTGTTGATGTAATATCCAGCAGGGGACTTACGTTGAAAAATACCGATAAATCCAGCAACACTCGTTCCTGCTCCCGCAATCGGTGCAGAACCAGAAGACACCTCTTCAACATAGACACCCGGCGATAAATAAGTCGGCATGGCTTAAACTCCTGAGTAGTGTAGTTTAGAAAACTGTAAAATATTTTTGGGAGAAAGTGTTAAATCCTGCAACAAAATTTTACAATCTTTGGGTTTTATCCGGGTAAAATCCCTGATTTAATCAGAATAGCGTCATTAAATCCTCAATTTTAGTATCATCAACGACAATACACTACTTAAGTAATATCCTCGAAATCTTAACATTCAACACTTCTGATATGGGCTATCATACAAATCCAAGATTAAGCTTCCCCGGTTTAGAAAACCGGGGATTTCTGAAGAGTCCACAAACGAACTTTCTTAGGCTGACTTAAACAGCCTCTATGGATTCCGCTAAGATCAATTCCTAGCATCACCATTACTTTTCTCAAGATATTAGCAGCACCATTAGCATCTGCATTAATTTTGAATCCATCAGAAGTTTTATACACCCCACGACTAACTCGTTTCCCAGTCGCTTTCCACCCCAGGGGTTTTTCACCGAATTTAGGCATATTATCACCGCCGAGAAACGATGATTGGGAAGTATATGATTCTTCTGTTTCCATAAAATCTATTCCGTATTGTTTACATAGTTGAGCAATACGGTCTTTTAATTTTGCTGTGGGAATTTGGACAAACTTCTGATTATTTTTAGCACCTAAGTCAATACCATCTTTCTGTCCTTTATTCCATCCAAAAACAATAGTACCAATTTTGTTGTCAATGCAGTGGTTAACGACTATCCTTGCGGCTTTATTCACTGCATTACGCATTTGTCGGTTTCTTTTTTCGGTAATAGCAGTTAATCTATTAGTCCAAAATCCCTGCGGTTTATCGCTTTTAAGTTTAGCTACTGATTTGTTGTACCACTGATTTAAACTTTTTAAATGAATTCCATCAACAATAAATGATGTTCCTAGATTAGAAACACAGGTTAACCAGTTGTTTAGCCCATGGTCAATCCCTAAAACATTTTTCTTGTCAACATCAGACCTTACTTCATTTACTTGATAGACTCCGCATAAAATTGTCTATTTCTAGGCAGAATACGTACTTCTCTGATTGATTTAAAGTCAAGATTAGATGGTATGGGCAAATAAAAACAATCCATGTTAAACCATGCTTTAACTTTTGTTCCCAAAGGAAATCTAATCATCCCATCAATTAACTTTAATGACCTGCCAGTAAAAGTAGCCACGGTCATCACGCTTTTACAGGAATTAGGTAATTTTGGTTTCTGGGAAACTTCACCTTTCTTTGCAGTTTTAACTAACCCAATGTACGACTTAAAAGATTCAGATACACTGGCCAATATTTGCTGGGAAGTATCAGAATACAATGCCTGGTAATGAATGTTTTTCTGATAAGTTCCTAGTTGCTTGTGCAAATCTGCTCTACTAGGAATACAACCAGTTTGAAAATACATCTGTCTGGAATAGTAAACACCGCAATTTATCAACCTTTTAGCTTGTGTACAAACGTATTCTAAAATTGCTGTTTGATTAATATCAGATTTAACGAGAACTTGTTGACATCCGTAAATTGTTCGACTTCAATGTTTATTGATTTAAAAAGTATAGCTGAGGTATGATTCACTTGTCAGATGTTATCAAAAGATATATCGAAGATCCGCATCACGGTTAATTATCACAGCGAATAAATTCGCCGTTGGCACTTCCTCCACTGTCTAAAGCCAACTGGCTTCCGTGCCTTTTTTGCGATTTTCTTGTGATTGAACATCCTAGACAATAATCTCCGACAAACTCAAGACGGCTAAAATTAACCAGATGAGTTTTTCTGCTGATTTCTCTGGACACTAGAACTCTCTAAGGTGACCTTGCTTGTTTTTATTAATGGCACTTCTTCTTGTTCATCATCAACAACATAAGGGACGGGAATTGTTACAGTACAATGAATGGAAGCCTTGGGTTTTCCTCCTATTGCTTGCCAAAATTCACCTAGATTTTGAACTTGTCCAGATCGTAGTGAGATAATAGGTACGGGCAACTCTTGTTTTTTTAGTGTTCCCTGCAAAATTGTAGATGGAATATAACGAGATCTCACCAAAATTTGCATAATTTCTCCAAGTATTTGATGTTCATAGAGAAAAGGAACTTGATTACTATCGTCACGATTAGATTGAGGTCTATTAGTCCAAACAGTAATTAAATAAGAACAATCAACCCTAGTTGAAGCAAAAACTCTTTTTGAGACTCCTTCTGCTTTCATTGACATATCCCAACTTCTGACAGAACTACGCAGTTCAACATTTTCTCGTATATCATATAAAAAAAGGTTGATAATAGTTCCTTCGTTTTCAAGATCCTGACTAGGTGGCTCAAAACTAATTTTATAACCACGTTGGTCTATCACATCATTTTTTAAATTATTACTTAATAGTAATTTTAAGGTTTCATCTAAATCTTTTAACATCGCTTTAACTCCTTTTGCCTAAAGTGTCATAATTAAAATCTTAGGTGATTTTCTATTAAATAAAACCTAGATACTTCTTGACTCAAAAATAATATTTACCATATTTATTTACCATATTATTTATTATTAAATTTTTTTTAAAAGTTTCAAAGCTTTAATTGGTAAAAACTAAACTCAGTTATATCCCATGAGCAGATTTATTACCGTGAAATATAATACAAGAAAATATAACATCATTCTTCAGATCAAAGCTTACCCCTTACAAAAATTTACATTTTTAAGAATTGATAGCCCCTGAGGGGGTGACGAAATCCTTTCAACCAATTATGCAGTCAGGGTTTTGAACGTTGGCGCTATGAAAAAAACACAAAAATCAGACTTGTGGGTTTTGGTTTTTACTCCAGTTGTTGATATTTGTAAAGTAATATTACAAACCTTGGAAAAATATTGAGAAATTGCTCACCTGGCAAACATAGCTTTAAGGTAGTAGCTATAGAAGAGAATTAAGGCCAATTTATAAAATGAACAAAAATAATCTTCAAAACTATCGGTTTGCTTGTACCTTGACCTTTGGTGATATATATGGCCAAATTATTATTTGGTTAATTACCATTACCATTAGTTTAGCATCTGCGTTAGCATTAATGGGCGCGAAACGACCTGTTTACGCTTTGGCTACGGTGGGTCTTGTGGTTCTCCTGTCTCTGCCTTTTTTACTTTTTGCCTTTGTGACAACTCTATTAAATAATATTGAATTGAATGCTGTAGAGCCGGAAACAAAGACTGAATCAACATAAACCAATGATTTGACCTGATTTGACTACAAAACCCTATTACCCTGTCTCTAGCAGGGCTTACGCAACTGGCATAATAGATAAAATCGTAGTCAGGAATTTAGTTCTATCTTTAGACCTGAATACAAACAAACGATGATAACTTTTGATAATAACTTTTTGTGACAATTGCGTAAGTCCTAATCAAGGACGGGGAATTTTTTATCATCTTTTATCATCAGTGATTGACAATGCTAGAACATGATGTAATTATTGTTGGTGGTGGTTTGGCTGGATGTCGGGCTGCGGTGGAAATCGCCCGCATTGACCCTAATTTAAAGGTGGCGGTAGTTGCTAAGACTCACCCCATTCGCTCTCATTCTGTGGCTGCTCAGGGCGGTATGGCCGCATCTTTGAAAAATGTTGATGATCAAGATTCCTGGGAAGCTCATGCTTTTGACACTGTTAAGGGTTCTGATTATTTAGCGGATCAAGATGCAGTGGCAATTTTAACCCAAGAAGCACCAGATGTGGTGATTGATTTAGAACATCTAGGGGTGTTGTTCTCTCGTTTACCTGACGGTCGCATTGCTCAACGGGCTTTTGGTGGCCATTCTCATCACCGTACTTGTTATGCTGCTGATAAAACCGGTCACGCGATTTTACATGAATTGGTAAATAATTTACGCCGTTATGGTGTCCAAATTTATGAAGAATGGTATGTAATGCGTCTGATTTTAGAGGACGGCCAGGCTAAGGGTGTGGTTATGTTTCATCTTGTGGATGGAGATGTTCAGGTACTACGAGCAAAGGCTGTGATGTTCGCTACAGGGGGCTATGGTCGCGTTTATAATACGACCTCTAATGATTATGCCTCCACTGGCGACGGTTTGGCAATGACGGCGATCGCTGGTTTACCTCTACAAGATATGGAATTTGTTCAGTTTCATCCCACTGGGTTGTATCCGGTGGGGGTGTTGATTTCGGAGGCTGTAAGGGGTGAAGGAGCTTATTTAATTAACGCTCAAGGGGATCGGTTTATGGCTAATTACGCCCCCAGTCGCATGGAATTAGCCCCTCGTGATATTACCTCACGGGCGATCGCTTATGAAATCCGTGCTGGTCGTGGTGTAAATACTGATGGTAGTCCCGGTGGTGCTTTTGTCTACCTGGATTTACGCCATCTGGGTAAGGAAAAAATTATGAGTCGTGTTCCTTTCTGCTGGGAGGAGGCCCATCGTTTGGTTGGTGTGGACGCTGTAACTCAACCTATGCCAGTACGTCCCACGATTCACTATTGTATGGGTGGTATTCCTGTGAATACTGATGGTCAAGTCCGTCATAGTGCTGATGGTTTTGTTGAAGGCTTTTTTGCCGCAGGTGAGACAGCTTGTGTCTCTGTTCACGGTGCTAATCGTCTCGGTAGTAACTCTTTATTAGAATGTGTAGTTTATGGCAAAAGAACCGGAGCAGCGATCGCTAATTATGTCCAAAATCGTCAATTACCATCAGTAGATGAAGCACGGTACATCAGGGAATCCCAGGAAAAAATTCAAGCTTTAATAGCACAACCTGGACAATATCGAATTAATCAAATTCGTCAATCTTTTCAAGATAATATGACTGAATATTGCGGCGTTTTTCGCACCGCAGAATTAATGGGTCAGGGTTTGGAAAAAATAGCTGAATTACAACAGCAATATTCACAAATATACTTAGATGACAAAGGAAAAAGCTGGAATACAGAATTAGTTGAAGCCTTAGAACTACACAGTTTAATGGTAGTAGGACAAACCATTTTAGCGTCGGCCTTAAATCGTCAAGAAAGTCGTGGCGCTCATTTCCGAGAGGACTTTTCTCAAAGGGATGATGTCAACTTTCTTAAACATACAATGGCTTATTATTCATCAACAGGTATTGATATTCAATACCGTCCAGTCACAATCACTATGTTTACACCAAAGGAGCGAAAATATTAATTAAATTAAAGTTATCATTCATCTGTTTAGTATGGTAATTGATAATTGATAATTGATAATTGATAATTTGCTGGTGCGAAAACATATTTTGCTCGCTTGTTACTTATTAATGCTAACACCCAATAACCATGGGTGTAGCATATTATTATATTTATAAGCGTAGAAAAAAGCTGTCTGATAAATAGTTAAAGCTCTTAGGAAATCCTAAAATGATAAAACTAACTAATTTCCACCCAGCAATTAACCTTTACAGTATATCTTTAGCTTATAACATCTCAAGCAAATTTTGTAGCCACCGAAATATGTTTATCTAAAACGCCGGTTACGTCTAATAGCAACTGCTTTACGTTTACGCTTTTCCAAAGGTGTTTCAAAGTGTCGCCGAGATTTTACATCAGCTAATATACCAGCTTGAGCAACTTGGCGTTTAAAACGACGCAAAGCCGAATCTATGCTTTCATTTTGTCCTAAAAGCACCTGAGTCATTCTTATCCTGCCCTTAATTGATTGATGATTTTCATTTTGAAAATTTTCATTCTCAAAAAGCATTTTATCAAAAACTTGATCAGAAATAAACTCTTCACAAGTTACTTAGGTTTGGGTTGAAAATTCGGTAATTCTACAGATGCTAAAGATTTCCGTCCCTTGGGTGGTCGTTGGGGATAAATCAATGGTGAAGGTGATTTATGTGCAGATGTATCAGATGTATTATGATCTAAAGATTGATCATCTGCAACATCTAACCAATAATCTTCCATTTCCACCTCTGTAGAAGTGATTGGTAATGCCGGCACTGGTGATAATAGCAAATTTTGCTGATCATGGTTTTCATTAGTAGCTAATGGATTAATTTCTAGCTTTACATCCTGATTGATTGTTATTTCTGTTTGTGGATTATTTTCCAGATTCAAGGACAGATTTTCCCAAATAAATGTATCATCGTCATCAGGATGATGAATATTTACCTCTCCTGCTGTTGCTTGTGAAATTACTTGAGGTAATGGACTAGTAAAAAGCTGATGGGTGATATCATCCTGTGGCAGACTTTCCGGTAATATTTCAGAACTAGCTACAGTTTCCACCTTACCCGTTATTGACTGGGAGATCAATGGTTCTTGATCGTGGCCATAGTCATCAGAAATAGTTGCCTTTGGTGGCATCCAGGGATTATGTATAGAATCGCTTGGAGAATCTGTAACTCCAGACCAAGGTTGAATAGGTTGAGCGTTGGGGAACAAAGATCGAGCTTTTCTAGAAAATCTAGTTTGTTTGTGAATAACATTGTATGGGTGATGACCATCATTCTCTACATAAATCCCATCACCGGGAATTGGTGTATCCAGACATTTTTCCAAAGCCGACTTAAATTGTAAAGTCTGTCGTTGTTGACGCATAAGTCTAGCCCGCAATTCACGACAAGTATTTTCCGATTGTAATAGCTGCTGGGACTGTTCACCATAATTACTTTGTAGCAAAGAACATTCCCGTTCTAAACGCGCTAAACGTTGTTGGCTAATTTCCATAAGGGATTTATAACTCTCTATACAGACTTCCTGGCGTTGAACCGTTTGTACAGATATTTCTAACTGTTGATATAAAGACTGAATTTGCTCACCCGCAGCGGAAAGTTCTTGAGATTGTTGTTTAAACATGGACTCAGTAACACTAGAGCGTGTTTTCTGCCATTGCAAAATTTTTTCTGCTTCCGCCAATTCCGTTTTTAACTGCTCTACTTGAGCGTATAAATCATTATTAGCTGTGCGTAATTCTGTATTTAAGTTTAGTAGTTGCTGAAATTCTAAATTGACCTGTGCCTGTTGATCAATGTCAAGTTCTGCAATCAAGTCCTGTTGGTTGCTGTCTGCCAATTTTTCCATAACTACGGTTTCGTGTTTATCATCTGTACTTAGCCGATAGCGTCGCGTTCTTGAAGGCTAATGGGAGGTAAATTTGTTATGCTCACTATGGTTATGATCCACAAATACCTAACCAATATCAATCCTTTGACACCAACAAAATAGTCAATAGATATTAAATCTACAAATTACGATTGTGAATTAGTTCCACCCTGAAATTGTAGGGGGCAACGGCCGTTGACCCCTACTTGTACCGAAAACTCCCAATCTAAAATCTAAAATCTAAAATCTAAAATTTTTTGGTCAGTTGTCAATCAATTAAGGTAGCCAATGGGGATGAAAGCCGACGAGGGGTAATTGTTCTGGTTTAATATCAATGTTAGTATTATCAGGGATGGGTAGCAAGGGCATTAACCAAAGAGTACTACTAGCAATCGGTTCACCATCCTCAGTTTTTAAGGTATTTGCAGGTAATGGTGTAGTATTATTGTTGATGGGAATTACTTGGTCAAATAATAAGCCTAAACCGTCAGGCGCTAAACTGGTTTGGACATTGCGTTGAGCAGCAGGTAGCAGTAGTAGTGGTTTTTGCATTCCTGTTTTCAAATCAATGGCCAGTAAATAAGGCTGTTCCAGATATTGTTCCTGAGAAATAAGTTGTGTCAGTAAGCAGTAAAGAGTGGGGGACGCAGGATCAAACTGACAACTAAGAATAGAGCCTTTAGTCTTTAATAATTGCTTTTGTACACCTTGATTGGTTACCAAAAACAAATCCCGCGTATAATCAGTATTAAATTTGACCATTGCCGCCTGGGAGCCGTCTTTAGAAAAGGCTTGTACTAAGCCAAATTGGGGAAGAAAATCTAGGGGTTTGTTGCTATTACCGTCTAAAGAAACAATTGCTGTTCCCTGACCTTGGGAAACTGCTACGGCTTTGCTGTCTGGTGTAATCAAAAAATCCCCACCCGGTTGTCCTTGTAAGCGTTTTGGGATGGGTTTTTCTGAATAAATATCATTGCTAGTAGGTAAATACCAGAGAGCAAAATCACCAGGGTTATCCCGTTTACCTCTTTGAATAACAATAGTTTCTCCATCTGCTGAAAGGTCAAATTTCAGATTTTGATATTCTTTGTTATCCAAAATCAAGTCAACCTTCCCGGCTGCTTTTGCTTCCTTACCAATTTGACTAGAAATACCCGTAGTAACAGTATAAATTTGGGCTGAAAGTAGGTCGGGATTTTGAGAAGAACGAGCAGAAAATACAATTTTTTCACCATTAGGGAATGGCTCAAAATCCATAACAATTAAGTCTTTGGGGGTAAGAACCTTTTTTTGTTCTTTGGTCAAATTATAAAGTACCAACTGCCCTGGAAATTCTTGACTAGTTCCAATATAAAGGATAACGCGATCGCGGGTGGTAAAACTACCATTAAAAGGCTGCATAACCCGGTTTTTTCCTTCTGCTTGGGAATATTTGTCTCTACCTTTTTCTAATTTAACTTGGTAAGTTGTGCCATAGGGGGCTGGTGTCAGCAGTGTATACACCATTCTTCTTCCCGCCCAACTAATTTTACCAGCCAAAGGTGGATCTATTTTCAGATTTTCCTCCACACTTTTGATATCCATAGGCCGACTAAAATTCAGAGAAAATGAAACATCATCCGCTCCAATTTGTTGTTTTTCCCAGGTAAAATTGCGGACAACAGGTTTGACAACATCACCTTTCCAGATGATTAACCCTATGAGCATACTTAATAATAGCATCAGGGCGATCGCAATTCCGTCTAATGGTTGAATAAATTTATAAGATTTGCTCATCTAACAATTTTGGATTTTGGATTTTGGATTTTGGATTTTAGATTGGCCATCTTTTGTATATTTAAGAAGCACAAGCAAAAGTTAAAGGGATCATCTACTGCTGATTAATAACTGTAGGGATTTTGAGGTTGGGGAATTTTTTTCAGAGAATTGGCCGCAATAGTTAATTGGCGCTTTTGGGCAATGGTTTGAGTTGTCATTTGTCCTTCCACTTCTAACCATGTATCAGGTGGGTATTGTTGACGAGACGAACTTGGTAATTGCACTGGTAATCCTACTGGATAAGCATCTGCGGCACAACAAGTGAGGATAAATCGGGCTAAAAATATATATTCTTGACTAACATTAGGTTGGTGAATCACAAATCCCTGCACCTTTACCTTTTGTCCCGTATATGCGTCTGGTTCAGGATATACATTTAGTGTTCTTACCCAGTCTACAAGCGATCGCTCCTCTGGACGAACCTGAGCGCGAAATGCTTGGGGTTGGACACGAGTTGCACCAATTAATTCTGTCACACCCCGATCCAAAGCTGTTTGACTAGCAAAAGCACGGGGTGTAATCATTAACCCTAGAATTGCGGCTGTTAATAGCAGGAAACTACCCCAACCAGGGGGAAATACATTAATGTGCAAAGCATTAGCCTTATCTAGTTGGCGGCGGTGTTTCCACAGTTGTAAACCTTTAAAAAAACCAATAATTAACAAACCTATACCACCGACAATGGCTAACCAAAAGTAATCAGGGTGAATTAACAAATACAGTTTACCTGTTAGCCAGTATTTCAACATTAAAATACCCCAAGCTGTAATAGCGACCACATCTAACCAGGGTATGAATTTATTTGAGGCTTTGATTTGAGAATTTGACATTTTGTCGGTAATAGGTGAAGTGGTAATACATTAGGACTTACGCACAAATTACGGAATAATCAACCACATATCGAAGCGAGCGAAAGCTGCACTAAGGCCTAGCAACCCTGGTGATAGCAGCAGAGGACACCAAGGAAAAAGCGTTTCTCCAGTTTGCGTCAGTCCCATGATCTCAGATTACGTGCAAATTCATGAATAAAGTGAATAAAAGCGTCAATTGTCCGGCTAAGAAAAAAAGATAGATCAGAGCTTTCGGCTTAAAAATGGATAACATTAAACCAATACCTTTAATATCAATCATCGGTCCAAATACTAGAAATGCCAATAATGACCCGCTGGTAAAAGTAGAAGCAAAAGATAAAGCAAAGAAGGAATCAACCGTAGAACATATTGATACAACTCCTGCTAAAACTAGCATGGCTAAAATGGAGCTAACAGGACCTGCTCCCAGACTAAGAATGAGTTCACGGGGGGCTAAAACTTGGATAGCAGCAGCTATGGCACTGCCTAATACCATAACTCCGCCTAATTCCCGCAATTCTTGGACAATATTATCTAATACAGACTGGAGTTTCTCTGGTAAAGGTTTACTAAAGTTAGGAACTGTAGCCACTTCACTGTAATAATCATCTATGCGTTTTGGTTTTCCCGTTGTTCCACCCAGAATATAAGTTCCCGATTGCAATAAACTAGGCCTATTGGTTTGCAGTTGTAATTGGGATTGTTTTCCCCCGCGTGTTGTTTTTGCTTGAGTAGGGGGGTTAAATTTGAGGTAACGAGCTATACTTGGTTGCAAAAAGGGAATTAAGTCTGATTGAAAACTGAAAATAAAACCAATAATGGTAGCAATGGCTAGAGAAAATACCACTCTTAACACTACTATTTCTGGTTGATCACGGAATGCAGTCCAAGTTGACCAGATGACAATTGGGTTAATTGTCGGTGCGGCTAATAAAAAGCCCATTGCTACTGGTGTAGGTACTCCCTGCATTAATAACCGCCTAGCCACAGGTACATTACCGCACTCACAAACTGGAAACAAAAGACCCATTGTACTGCCGAATAAAGCCCCCAGCAGGGGATTTTTGGGCATTTTTTCGACCAATTTACTCTCATCAATAAAAAACAGTAGTACACTGGAGAAAAATACACCCAGCAGTAAAAAGGGCATGGCCTCAACTAGCAGACTGAGAAATAATGTAAAACCATTGTTCAGTTGATTCGTCATGCGTTGCAGTCAACAGCGGTTGGTGAGTTTTAGGGTTTTGTTTTGTCATATTACCCGATGGGGTAGCATCTGCCCAGGGGATTCACCCCCCAGACGGGATCAATAAATTAATAATAATAGCAGGGAATAGGCAATATGGAATAGAGTTGAAATTTTCAACCAAAAATATATATAAATAAAGTCGGGATTAGCATAGCCACGACTCTAAACGGGCGCCGAGACAGAGTAAGACTAGCAACAGTCAGCATCAGTCAGTGAAGCGTTAAGTGTTTCCCCGTCTCTTTAGAGCGGTGAGTATGTCAATCTAACTATATTTTTGTTATTTTAATGCTATGCTAATTCCTCAAAAACAATATCCTCATAAACCGACTCAATGGGAAAACTTAAATCAATACTTCGTAGCTCGATATTATCCCCCGACTGATAATTAAAAATCTCCCAATTACCGCGATCATTTTTGCGGTATAAATCAATCGCTATTTTCTCAGCATCAACCAAAACATAATCTTGCAAACTAGGATTGCGACGATACAATCTAAATTTATCCCCTCGGTCATAATTGGCTGTACTCGGAGCTAAAACCTCAACAATTAAACAGGGATATTGAATTGCTTGGGTTGCAGTGCGATCGCTATCTTCGCAAGTAACGCTCACATCAGGATAAACATAATCGTTCGTTTCCAAAATATTTACACGACAATCGGAATTACCAACCTGACAACCACCACCCTGTAAATGACATTTAACAATAAAAATAATATTACTAGCAATTCGTCCATGATTTTGAGTTCCCCCACTCATAGCGTAAATTTCACCATTAAGATACTCATGGCGAAGTAATTGTTTCTCTTCCCAGGCAAAATATTCTTCGGGTGTTAACTTAGGAAACTTATCTTTTACAGCAATCATTTTTTGTTACCTCATCTGTAATCGACACAAAGTAAAATCGCATTACCAGACTTTCCTTAGCAGCCACTCAGCAGCCCCCCCCCATTGTTCCTGTTAGGCGATCGCTAGTAATAGTAATATTTCTGATTTTTAGGACAAAATACAACATCAATAATAGAAAAAAATAGAAAAAATCCGAATCAACCGATTGTGACATCAGGGGTGCGGAATGTGGGTTTAATCATCATCCAAACTACTCAAAAACAGGCGACCAAATTTCCGAAATTGCCACTTCCCAACCAGGTAATAAATCAGGAAGAGTTAAAATATCACCATCTTTGAAAATCACCGTTTCTCCATGACAAGAAACCTCTACAGTTCTTGTTTTGGGATTAATTAAAATCCCAACTTTTGCACCTAAATTCATAAAATCTTCAATCTTTTTTCTCAGTTTATCTAAGGAATCAGTTTTAGATTTTACTTCAACTACTAAATCAGGAACTAATTCTGCATAATCTTCCGTTGATTTTTTCAGGCGATTAGCACAAACAAAAGATACATCAGGCGCACGTAAATCAGAATTTGGTAATTTAAACCCCGCACTAGAACCAACTACACGCCCTAGTTTACGAGGTCTTACCCAGTTACCCAAAATTCGCGCAAACTCAGTACCTACTTCTTCCGATTCATAACCTGACGGACTCATAATAATGATACTCCCATCTACTAATTCCAGGCGATAGTCAGGATATGCTATCTGTATTTCTTCTAGTTCTTTGACTGTAAAAGACATGATCGTTTTCTCCTGAAATACTACTCCCCGTGATATTATTCATCATGCCAAATTTCTTCCTTCACCCTCACAGGCAATTTCGCTAAATCTGGCAACTCCACCGCCTCCACATCTGTGATTTTATCTTTAATATTAATAGGTATATTCACTGGTTGGCGTTCTTCCATCCAGCAACTAGCCACAGGTAAAGTTTCTTCTAACTCATCTAATGGCCGAGGAATCACCATAACTGCATTTAACTCACCAATGCGTTCCGCTTCAAACATTCCCGCTTCCACTGCTACAGCTACATTAGCCACTGAACCACGAATGATAGCCGTACATAAACCAGCACCAATTTTTTCATAGGAGGCTAAATGCACATCAGCAGCTTTCAGCATGGCATCACAAGCTCCCACCATGGCTGGAAAGCCGCGAGTTTCCACCAGCCCAATGGCTTGATTACTCAAACGACTGTATCTACCATCTTCCATGAATTTAGTCAGACGGTTAATCGGTAGAACTATATCTAAATTAGGATAGGGACGGGGAATGACCAAACTAGACACCAACTGTCCAAACTGTTCAGCAGTTTGTACACCTGCTTCTACAGCCAATCGCACATCCGCGATACCACCTCGGACAATAGCGGTACAATGACCACTACCAATTTTTTCATAGCCAACTAAGTGGACTCCAGCCGACTTTAACATCATGTCAGCCGTGCCAACTATAGCGGGGAAACTGAGAGTTGAGACTAAACCTAAAGCAGTATCTTTGAGGCTATCACGGCGACGTGGTGCATGAATATTGCTCAAAGCACTTTCATTATATGTTTCCATCTGCATTTTCCAGGATAAGGTTCGTATAGCGTCTTCAATCACAGAAGAATGAAAACTAGCATTTGAATATGGACTTGGGTTCACACTTCATACTTAACACTTAACCTGAAGAATTGTCAGAGTTTTGATTGCCCAAAGATTGTCTATGGGGAAATAATGTACTCAGCAGCCTATTTATGCTACCTTGTCCATAAATTTGTGTACCAAAAATATTGTGAGTTTCAAGATTCGACTGACTGGGTTTTAAGTTCTCAGAGCATTCTTCTGTAGAATCCGGGAGCGTAGTTTCTTTAGATGTAGAATCACTTACCACAGCGGTTTCTTCTACCGGAGGAGACTGGCTTTTCGGTGTGGGTGAAGGTGGAGATACGGGTGTAGATTGGTGTTTAAATTCCAGAAAAGCCGCCACCGAGAGTTGAGTTGAGGAAATTACTTGTTCCTCTTTCTCTGGTTTCTCTGGTTTCTCTGGTTGAGAATTAGAAGACTCCGGTTTTTCCGCTGACGGTTCAACAACCTGCCGACTAGTATCCCCCAAAATTGAACCAGGGGCAATCACTTGTCCTGGTGCTACGGAATAGTTAAAAACCGTTGTCGCTGCACCAATACAGGCATTAGCCCCAATTTTACCTTGACCAACCATCAAAAAACCGGCTCCCAGGTTTGCTCCTGCTTCTATTTCTAGGATACCCTCGCTCACTTGGAGAATTGACCCCATACCCAGGCATACCCCAGCACCAATCACAATTCTACTGTTAGTAGCTGCTTGGAGAATTATTCCCGGAGCTAATACCGCACTGGGATGAATAATCACGTCGCCATAAATATGTGTATCAAATCTATCGCTCAGTTGTAGCAGCGATACTGACATGAAATTACCTCGGAAGCCGGAAATGGACGATATATTAGCTAATGGGTAATGGGTAATTGGTAATGGGTAATGGGTAATAGGTAATTGGTATTAAATGATTATTGTCTCTTACCTCTTGCCCTTTCCCTCTTGCCCTTTCCCTTTTCCCTACTCCTATGGACGCTGAATAATTGCTTCTAATACGCGGCGTTTTGCTTTGGGGTCTGTCCCCACTAAACGCACATACTCGCCTGGATATTCAGAAACATACCCTTCTAATGTTGCGATCGCTTCTCGTTCAGATGTAGTCTGAATTTGACCCGCAACTGTCCAAGTACCTGTGCGGAAGCGGCGTTGGTCTACGTGTTCAACCGCAATTTTTGCACCACTGGACAACAATTGGCGCAATTGATCTACTGTTTCCGCGCTTAGACGGGTGCTGGTAACTGTCGCCGTTGCTGTCGCCGTTGCAGTTGCAGAATTTGTACTTGTAAATGATTTGGTGCTACCAGAAGACGCTACGAGTCCGTTTGGTCTTTGGATAATTGCTTCCAATACGCGACGTTTAGCTTTGGTGTCAATGCCAATTAAACGCACATAATCACCTTTATGGGACTCTATACACTCTTCTAAAGCAGAAATAACTGCTTGAGTAGATGTAGATTGAATTGGTTCACAACTATTCCAAGAACCTGTACGGAAACGTCGTTCATCTACGTATTCTGTGCCAATCTTGTAACCACTGGTCAAAAGTTGACGAATTTGATCTAGGGTTTCCGCACTCAATTTCCCACTACCAACGGCATTACCGTTACCATTGTAATTGCCAATGGATGCAGCAGCGGGAGCTTTAAAGCTAGATGTACCAGCGACTACACCATCAGGACGTTGAACGATTGTTTCTAATACCCGTCTTCTGTTGTTATCAATACCAAATAGACGCACATATTCACCGCTATGGTCTCGCAAACAGGATTCTATAGCAGAAACCGCCTCACCTAAAGACCGGGTTTCAATGGCTTGACAACTCTGCCAAGAACCCGTACGGAAACGTCTTTGGTCTACGTGTTCTGTGCCAATTTTAAATCCTTGTTCTAGTAGATAACGTAATTGATCTACTGTTTCTGTACTTAAGCTATAGCTGGCCACGTCACTGCTCCTTTCTAACTCTTCAATTTCAATGCTTGTATAAGATTTATCTGCTGCAAGATTAAGTTCATCCCGAATGGGCGCAATACACTTGCTATCTGCGGCGCAGTGATAACCAGCCCGCAAAGCCTGATTAATTCCGACTACATGGTGAGCAAATTCTTGATCCTGCACCTGGACATCTGGTAATCTATCCGCTTGCTGCTGAGTAGTAATTATTGATCCAGATGCTACGTATTTACCCGGTGGAATTTCTACATCTTGAATTAATGCGTGCATCATAATAATGCACCCTGCACCTACTCTGGCATTAAATACCGTAGAACGAAAGCCAATAAAACAACTATCGCCAACGTAAGCAGGTCCATGAATTAGTGCCATGTGGGTAATGGAAGCACTTTTGCCAATCCATACCGAGTATTTCTGGCCATCATCACCAATAACTCGGCCTTGCTCCAACCCATGAATAACTACACCATCTTGAATATTAGTATTTTCACTAACACAAAAAGGTGTACCTTCATCTGCTCTAATGGAAGTTCCTGGAGCAATTATGACATTTGCACCTATATTGACATCACCAATTAGGTTACAAGAAGAGTGTACAAATGCAGTTTTATCGATATTGGGTTCGGCTAAACTCCTTGACCACGGGGTTGGGGGTGCCGCCGTGCTGCGGACTACCATTGCGAGATTCCTCCTGAAATAAGCTTTTTGTCATTGGTCAGTTGTCAGTGGTCAGTTGTCGGTTTTTACTTCTTTTCTGTCACCTGTCACCTGTCCTCTGTCACCTGTTCCTGACTATCTATACTGGTCTTTTTTGCTGTAAATGACACGATCTTCAACATAAATGGTATCTATAATTGCCACCACTGCTGCATCTAAGGGTCGTTGTTCATTGCCCAGCACTTGACGAGCAGCACTGCCGCGACTGACAAGTACCCACTCATTCACTCCTGCCCCCACACTATTATCGGCTGCTACCTCGTATACTGGCAGGAGATTGCCATTTTCATCTACCAATTGCAACATCAGCAGTTTCACACCCCGCAGACTGGGATCTTTTTGGGTGCTAGTTACTGTGCCACGAACTCTGGCAATTTGCATGATTAATTATGGTCTTCTACCGAAAGGGCGAATTGTGTTCACACCTTCCCGGAATTGTTCTACATCTTCTGTATACCGAATTGGGAGGACATATTCTAAGTTTTCGTGAGGACGCGCAATGATGTGTGTAGATAGCACTTGTCCACCGTTAACACGCTTCACTGATTCTACCCCAGCACCTACTGAAGCTTGAACTTCGGAAACGTCACCACGGACGATAACTGTCACCCGACCACTACCGATCTTTTCATATCCTACCAAAGTAACACGCGCAGCTTTTACCATCGCATCAGCAGCTTCTACTACTGCGGGAAAGCCTAATGTTTCTACCATTCCTACTGCAATTGACATTTTTTTGTCCTTAAATTAAATTTTTACCTGTATCCAGATTTAATTTCAAACCACCAGTCTCGTTAATGATTTTCGTTTAAATGGTCAGCCTTTCCACAACTAGACTAAGCGCGAAACTGTTCTACTGCTTCTGTATAACGAATTGGCAAGACGTATTCTAAGTTCTCGTGGGGACGGGCAATGATGTGTGTAGACACTACTTCACCACCGTTGACTCTTTTGGCTGCTTCAATACCAGCCGCAACTGAAGCTTGCACCTCAGAAACATCTCCCCTCACAATCACTGTAACGCGAGCGCTGCCAATTTTTTCATATCCTACTAAGGTCACACGGGCAGCTTTTACCATGGCATCAGCAGCTTCTACTACTGCGGGAAAGCCTTTAGTTTCAATCATTCCAACTGCAATTGGCATCGCAGAACTCCTCAAAAATTAATCGTTTTAGAACTAGCGGTGGAAATTTTGGCCGGGGATGCTCACTTTCCAAAATACCGCCATATTTAAGCTTATGAAACCTTGGCATCCTTGGCAACATAAATTACTATAATAGTTTGTCATAAAATATATTTAAAAAACTTAACAAAACTTTATACTGTCCTTTGTGGTCTTCAAATTCACTGATCCCTAGAGTGACAGCTTATGCTTTATAATTTCTTTATCACTTTTAGAACCACTACAGTTTACAGCCTAAGCTAATTCTTTGATAAGGAGGACTGGCATAGGCTAGGTATGTGATAGATGGGCTATTGGCTAGATATTTTACTTGGCTATTTTTATAAATACTGGGTGAAAATTCGCCAATTTTACAAATGTACATGAAAAACTAATTTAAAACAGCAGCAAGGGAAAAATGTTCTTTAATCAGAGAATATCTAAAATATGACAGCATTATTTAATGACTCGATCAAAGGCTATTTTCAAGCAAATATGCCTAAGATATTTAGCTAAAAAAATTAAGAAAACATAGATTTTCTCGGAAAATTTTGTTTTTGAGCAAAGGATTATTTAAAGGCTGTTTAAGAGAATGGAAACTCAGTTGTCAAGGAAGATTTTAAATGAATGAATTTCTATTTTTAACAAGTTGGTTCGTCCCTCTTTATAGTTTACTAGGGGCAATTTTAACTTTGCCTTGGAGTATAGGAATTATCCAACGCACAGGACCTAGACCTGCTGTATACTTGAACTTGCTGACTACCATCTTAGGTTTTATTCACAGTCTATTAGTATTTAAAGATGTTTGGAATCGAGAGCCAGTACATCTACTAATAACTTGGTTTCAAGCTGCTGATTTCCAATTATCCTTCGCTTTAGAAATTTCTGTGGTCAGTGTGGGAGCAACTGTTTTAATTACCGCACTAAGTCTATTAGCACAAATTTATGCCCTAGGCTACATGGAAAAAGACTGGTCTTTAGCCCGATTTTTTGGTCTATTAGGATTTTTTGAAGCCGCTTTGATTGGTTTAGCAATTAGTGATTCCCTCTTTCTCAGTTATGCTTTGCTGGAGGTTCTCACTCTTTCCACCTATTTACTCGTAGGATTTTGGTATGCTCAACCTTTGGTAGTTACAGCAGCACGAGATGCCTTTTTGACGAAACGGGTAGGCGACCTATTACTATTAATGTCCGTTGTCACCCTTTCTACTCTGGCTGGTAGCTTAAATTTTTCGGATTTGTATGAATGGGCGCAAACTGCTGATTTAAACCCAGTTACATCCACTTTACTCGGCTTGGGTTTAATTGCCGGTTCTGCTGGTAAGTGCGCCCAATTCCCACTGCATCTGTGGTTAGATGAAGCTATGGAAGGTCCAAACCCAGCTTCGGTGATGCGAAACTCTTTGGTGGTAGGTGGAGGCGCTTATATTCTCTACAAGATTCAACCATTATTATCTTTATCCCCTATTGCTTTGGATACTTTAGTGGTGGTGGGAATAATGACAGCAGTGGGCGCAACATTGGTATCTATCGCCCAAATTGATATTAAGCGAGCGCTATCCCATTCTACTAGTGCCTATATGGGATTGGTGTTTTTGGCGGTGGGTTTAGAACAAGGCGGAGTAGCCTTAATGTTACTCCTCAGTCATGCTGTAGCCAAAGCCCTATTATTCATGAGTTCTGGTTCAGTTATCTATACCACCCAAACCCAAGACTTAACAGAAATGGGGGGTTTATGGTCAAAAATGCCAGCTACAACCACAGCCTTTGTTGTCGGTTCAGCAGGTATGGTGACACTACTACCATTAGGCAGTTTCTGGGCAATGTTAGCATGGGCTGATGGACTGGTCAGAGTTAGCCCCTGGGTAATTGTGGTTTTAATCTTAGTTAATGGCCTCACAGCTTTGAATTTAACTAGGGTATTCCGGTTAATTTTCTGGGGAAAATCTCAACCAAAAACCCACCGCGCCCCAGAAGTCGCCTGGCCAATGGCATTACCAATGGTGACTTTAACTATACTAACATTATTGTTACCATTAATGTTACAACAATGGTATTTATTACCTAGCTGGGAAAGTTTAGATGGGTATATAGTTGGTTCTCTATTCGCTTCCACTCTGGCTGGAGTAACTCTTGGCGCTACCATTCATCTTCACAAAGCTTGGTCAAGATCCAGAATTTTAATCTGGAGATTTTTGCAAGACTTATTAGGCTATGATTTTTACATAGACCGCATTTACCGCTTAACGATTGTAAGTGCTGTAGCGCTGTTATCCAAGATATCCGCGTGGAGCGATCGCTTTTTGGTAGATGGTTTAGTCAACTTAGTCGGCTTTGCGGCAATTTTTAGCGGACAAAGTTTGAAATACAGCATTTCTGGTCAATCCCAAGGCTATATGCTGACAATTATCTTCGTTATTAGCATCCTGGGTTTTTTCATTAGTTTTTCGTTGGGTTTATTCGATAAGTTGCCTTTTTAGGAAACAGGGAACTGTCAACTGTCAACTGTCAACTGTCTACTGTCAACTGTCAACTGTCAACTGTCAACTGTCAACTGTCAACTGTCAACTGTCAACTGTCAACTGTCAACTGTCAACTGTCAACTGTCAACTGTCAACTGTCAACTGTCAA